>JBDSLQ010000288.1:0-3202 GCA_039916285.1 Caldimonas sp. | reverse complement strand
AAGCGCTGCGCGCGCGTGCCCACGATCCGGAGGTCGCGCAGCTCGTCAACAGCATCAACGAATCGGTCGACGCGCTCGAGGGCCTGTTCTCCGAGCTGCTCGACATCACCCGAATCGACAGCGGCGGGGTCGAGGTCAACCCCGAGAACTTCGAGCTCGCCGACATCTTCCGCAAGGTGCGACTGCACTTCGAGCCGGCGGCCTTCGAGAAGGGCCTGGCGCTGCGCATGCGCGGCGGCAGGCAGGTCGCGCTCGCCGACCCGCTCCTGGTCGAGCGCATCGTTCGCAACCTGGTCTCGAACGCGATCCGCTACACCCGCGACGGATCGGTGCTGCTGAGCTGCCGGCGGCGTGGCGAGCGGCTCCTGCTCCAGGTGTGGGACACCGGCCCCGGCATTCGCGCCGAAGAGCGAGCGCGCATCTTCGAGGAGTTCTACCAGGTGCCCGGCGCAGCCGCGGTCACCGTCGAGCAGAAAAAGGGGCTGGGCCTCGGCCTGGCGATCGTCAAGCGGCTGTGCGGGCTGATGGGGGTGCCGCTCGACCTGCGCTCGGAGGTGGGCCGCGGCTCGGTCTTCACGGTCGAGCTGCCGCTCGGCAAGGGGCCGCCGACGACGCAGCGATCGATTCCGGGCAAGGCGCCGATCGGCATCACTCTCGACGGCCGCCTGATCGTCATCGTCGAGGACGAGCCCGCGGTGCGCGAGGGCCTCGAGGTGCTGCTCGTCGGCTGGGGCGCGACCATCGTCTCGTTCGCCAGCGTCGGCGCCGCCCGCGCATGGGCCCAGGCCGCCGACGCGGCGACCGCGCCTTCGCTCGTGATCGCCGACTACCGCCTCGACAACGGCGAGACCGGTGTCGCCGCGATCGACGCGCTGCGCGAGCGCTTCGGCCGCGCCGTGCCGGCGATCGTCGTCACCGGCAGCAGCATGACCGGCCACGACAAGGAGGCGCTCGAGCACGACTTTCATCTCCTCATCAAGCCGGTGCTGCCCAACAAGCTGAGGGCGATGATCGCCTTCAAGCTCGGCCGACGTTCAGAGGTTTCCTGACGATTGCGGCCGGCGCGCCGTTTCGCGAAAGGCGCCGAGAGTCTGCTCGCAGCGGGCGAGCACGGCCGAGACCTCGTCCGTCGTTTCGAGCAACGCCAGCGCCGCCGCGGTGGGGACGAGGCGCTTGCCGCGTTGATCGAAGAGGCGCACGTCGAGCGCCTCGCCGAGCTTCTTCAACTGGCCCGAGATGGTCGGCTGGGCGAGGCAGAGCGCCTGCGCGGCCAGCGTCGCGCTGCCGAGCCGGACCACCGCCTCGAACGCGGCGAGCTGGGGCAGGGTGCCGTGGCGCAAATAGCGCCGCAAAGGGCCGAGGGCCAGCGGAGTGGGCATTGCCGTTCCTGACGAGGACGAGGCAAAGGTCTGGCTCCTGCCCGAGGGCAGCCGATGCGCCGGAGCCTCATGGCTCGTATTGACGACGCACCGGACGTCCCGGCGGGCCGGGACGCGAGCTACTCCCACTTTGCGGGATCGGTCCGAAGACCGCGCGTGATGCCATTCTGGCAGGCGCGAAAGCCCTTGTCGGCCTCGGCCCCGACCGGCGGCGACGCCGATCGACTTCGATCGATCGAGATTCGCGATGGATCGCGATTCGCGAAGCTCGCCGCCGCGCCGCTTCGCAGAATCGATCGTCGAATCGACCAAACCTGCCGCCCATGGATTCCGCATCCTTTCTTTCCGCTCTGCTCGCGATCGTCGTCATCGACCTCGTGCTCGCCGGCGACAACGCGATCGTGATCGCCCTGGCGGCGCGCAGCCTGCCGGTGGCGCTGCAGAAGCGGGCGATCGTCTGGGGAGCCGTCGGCGCGATCGGGGTGCGCAGCGTCATGACGGTGATCGTCGTCTGGCTGCTGCACATTCCCGGCCTCCTGCTCGCCGGCGGCCTGGCGCTGGTATGGATCGCCTACCGCCTGCTGTTGCCCGATGCCCATGCGAACGACGCGCAGGACCCGGCCCCGGCGACGTTCTGGAGCGCGATGCGCACCATCGTCATCGCCGACGCGGTGATGGGCCTCGACAACGTCCTCGCCGTCGCCGGCGCGGCGCACGGCAGTTACCTGCTCGTCGTCGCCGGTCTCGTCATCAGCGTGCCGATCGTCGTCTGGGGTAGCACCGTCGTGCTCAAGGTGGTGGATCGCTTTCCCGGCGTCGTCTACATCGGCACCGCCGTTCTCGTCTGGACCGCGGTGAACATGATCAACAGCGAGCCGCTGCTCAAGCCCTGGATGGAGGCGGCGCCGAGCCTCCCGGTGCTGTTCTATCTGGCGATTCCGCTGATCCTCGGCACCGCCTTCATCAAGAACCATCGCCGCCTCGAATCGCGGATCCACGCCCGGCTGGCATCGCTGGCCCGAGCGCGGCCCGCGCGCGCCAGCGAGGCGGCCGCCGAGCCGGTCCTCGCCGCTGCGCCGGCAGCCCCGCAACCGATCTCAACCCCAGGAGTGCTCCCCATGCTGAACATCCTCGTTCCCGTCGGCGCCTCGCCCAACGCGCTTCGCGCCGTCCGCCATGCGATCGACGAGTACCGGCGTGACCACGAGCTGCGGCTCCACCTGCTGAACGTCCAGCCGCGGCTGTCGCGCCATGCGGCGCGGTTCGTCAGCCGTGCCGATCGCGAAGGCTGGCTTCACGATCGCGCCGAGGCGGCGATGGCGCCGGCAGTCGCGATCCTTGCCGCGGCCGGGGTGCCGCACGAGACGCACTGGGCGACCGGGGAACGCGCCGAGCAGATCTGCCTCGCCGCCGGGAGACTGAACGTTCACCACATCGTCATCGGCACGGCGCGCAAGAACTCGATCACGCGGATGCTCGAGGATTCGATGACGCACCGACTGCTCGAGACGACGCCGGTGCCGGTCGAGGTCGTCGCCGGCGACGCGGTGTCGAAGTGGGAGCGCTGGGGCTTGCCGGCGGGCGCTATCGGCCTCGGCGGGCTGATCGTCCTCGCGGTGGACTGAGCGGCTTCCCCGTCGAAAGCGCGTCGACGCGAGATTGCGCCTCCGATCAGCAGGCAGGCCTTTCGGTCACTGGATCACCTCGTCGGCCAGGAGCAGCATGGACTGAGGGATCGTCAGGCCAAGCGCCCGGGCGGCCTTCAGATTGATCACGAGGCTGAACCGCGTCGGCCGCTCGATGGGGAGATCGCCGGGCTTGGC
>JBDSLQ010000287.1:0-4091 GCA_039916285.1 Caldimonas sp. | reverse complement strand
TCTCGCCTTGCAGCTGCTTGAAGACGGCGGGCAGGTCGCGCGGGTTGGGGATCAGGATGTTCGATCCGCCCATGCGCATGCCGAGCATCACGTTCGTGTTGAAGCCGAAGATGTGATAGATCGGCAGCGCGCAGATGGTGACGACCTGCTCGCCTGCGGGGATCTTCTTCAGCGCCGGCTGGTACCAGGCCTCGGACTGCAGGATGTTGGCGACGAGATTCCTGTGCAGCAGCACCGCGCCCTTGCTGACGCCGGTCGTGCCGCCGGTGTACTGGAGCACGGCGACGTCGTCGGGGCCGGCCCCGGCCGGCTTGAACGGCTTGCCGCGGCCCTGTGCGATCGCGTCGTTGAAGCGCACCGCACCCGGCAGGTCGAACGCCGGCACCATCTTCTTGACCTTGCGGACGACGTAGTTGACGACCAGCGACTTGGGAAAGCCGAGCATGTCGCCCATCGACGCGAGCACGACCTTCTTGGTCGGCACGGCCGCCATCACCTTCTGCAGCACGCTGGCGAAGTTCTCGATGATGACGATCGCCTTGGCGCCCGAGTCCTTGAGCTGGTGCTCCAGCTCGCGCGGCGTGTAGAGCGGGTTGACGTTGACGACGACCAGGCCGGCGCGCAGGATCGCCGCGATGGCGACCGGGTACTGTGGCACGTTGGGCAGCATGATGGCGACGCGGTCGCCCTTGGCCAGCCCTTGCGCTTGCAGCCAGGCGGCGAACGCCGCCGAGGCCTGGTCGACCTCCTTGAAGCTGATCGACTTGCCCATGAACTTGTAGGCCGTGCGATCGCCGAAGCGGCGAAAGCTCTCGTCGAGGAGGGCGACCAGCGACGGGTACTGGTTCACGTCGATCTCGGCGGGAACGCCCGCCGGGTACTGCTTCAACCAGGTCTTTTCCATCACGTCCCTCCGCTGCCGGCTCGAATCGAGCGGGGATTCTGACGGAGCGAAGCTGCGCCCAGGCTAGGGTGTTCCACGCTTGCCGCTGCGGCGGCGCCGAGACGGACCGAGGCGTCAGCGCGGGTTGTCGGCGCAGTGACGCCGTTCGCGATGGCGCAAGCCTTCAGACCCATCCCGATGCCGTTTTTCGCTCGTGCGCTGCCTCGCGCGGGGCAAACCCGGTGTTGACGGCGCAGCCGGCGCAAAATTATTCTTTACCGGTCGGTCGTCTCCACGCGCACCGCCACCCACCGCTGCGGAGCTTTCCCCATGACCGATCGACTCGCCGGCAAGACGGCCTTCATCACCGCCGCCGGCCAGGGTATCGGCCGCGCCACCGCCGAAGCCTTCGTCCGCGAAGGCGCGCACGTCTTCGCCACCGACATCAACGAGGAGCTGCTCGCCGACCTCGCCCGCGCCACCCGCTGCGAGACGCGCCGCCTCGACGTCACCGACGCCAGCGCGGTGCTCGCCGCGAGCATCGAGGCGAACGCCAAGGGCACCGTCGACATCCTCTTCAACGGCGCCGGCTACGTGCACGCCGGCACGATCCTCGAGTGCGACGAGCTTGCCTTCGACTTTTCCTTCGATCTCAACGTGCGGGCGATGTACCGTCTGATCCGAGCCCTGCTGCCGCCGATGCTGAAGGCGGGCGGCGGCTCGATCATCAACGTCGCCTCGGCGGCGTCGAGCATCAAGGGCGTGCCGAACCGGTTCGTCTACACCGCGACCAAGGCGGCGGTGATCGGCATGACGAAATCGATCGCCGCCGACTTCATCACCCAGGGCATCCGCTGCAACGCGATCTGCCCCGGCACGGTCGAGTCGCCGTCGCTGCGCCAGCGCATCGAGGCGCAGGCGAAGGCGAGCGGGCAGACGCTGGCGCAGGTCGAGGCGGCGTTCGTCGCGCGCCAGCCGATGGGGAGGCTCGGAACCACCGCGGAGATCGCGGCACTGGCCGTCTACCTGGCGAGCGACGAATCGGCGTTCACGACCGGGACGACGCAGGTGATCGACGGCGGGTGGTCCAACTAGATCCGGGTCTCAGTCGAGTGGCACGAGGCCGGTGAGCGGCGGGAACGGCCCGACCCGCTGCTCCGCGGCCCCGTGCCGCTCGTTGTCGACGCCGAGCTCCCTCTAACCCGTGGCCTAAACTCGACGCCCAGCCAATAAGGATGAGCCAATGAAGCTGATGCGATACGGCGCCAAGGGCGCGGAGAAACCGGCGCTCGTCGACGCCAAGGGCACGGTCCGCGATCTCTCCGGCGTGATCCCCGACATCACCGCCGAAACGCTGAAGCGCGAGAACCTGAAGCGGCTCGCCGAGCTCGATGCGGCCAAGCTGCCGGCGGTCGCCAGCCCGGGCAGGATCGCGCCGCCGTGGAGCGGCATGGGCAAGTTCATCTGCATCGGCCTCAACTACTCCGATCACGCCGCCGAGACCGGCTCGCCGATCCCGAAAGAGCCGATCATCTTCAGCAAGCCGACCAGCGCGCTCGTCGGCTGCAACGACGCGGTCGTGCTGCCCAAGGACTCGCTCAAGAGCGACTGGGAGGTCGAGCTCGGCGTCGTCATCGGCACCAAGGCGCGCTATGTCGAGAAGGCCGATGCGTTGAAGTACGTCGCCGGCTATTGCGTCGTCAACGACGTCTCCGAGCGCGAGTACCAGCTCGAGCGCGGCGGCACCTGGGACAAGGGCAAGGGCTGCGACACCTTCGGCCCGGTCGGGCCCTGGATGGTGACCGCCGACGAGATCCCCGACCCGCAGGCGTTGGCCATGTGGCTCGACGTCAACGGCGAGCGCCGCCAGGACGGCAGCACGAAAACGATGATCTTCGGCGTCGCCGAGCTGGTCGCCTACTGCAGCCGCTTCATGACGCTCTGGCCGGGCGACCTGATCACGACCGGAACGCCGCCCGGCGTCGCTCTCGGCATGAAGCCGACGCCGGTCTTCCTGAAGGCCGGCGACGAGATGCGCCTGGGCATCGCCGGCCTCGGCGAGCAGCGCCAGAAGGTGCACGCCTGGGATCCGAAGCTGATCGACGGCTGAGGCAGGCATGAGCGCCGTCGTCGCCCCGATCCGCGCCGCCGCCGGCGATGCGCTCGTCATCCGGATCCATGCCAACGACGACGTCGTCATCGCCCGCCGCCAGCTCGTCGGCGGCACGCGGATCGAGAGCGAAGGCATCACCGTCATCGGCCTGATCCCGCCCGGCCACAAGGTCGCGGCGCGGCCGATCGCCGCCGGTGCGCCGGTGCGCCGCTACGACCAGATCATCGGCAATGCCAAGCAGGCGATCGCGCCCGGCCAGCACGTCCACACGCACAACCTCGAGTTCTCGAGCTTCGCGCGCGAGTACGCGGCGGCGAGCGGCGCCAGGCCGACCGACTACGCGCGGTCGCCGGCGACGTTCGACGGCATCGTGCGCGCCGACGGGCGAATCGCGACGCGCAACTACGTCGGCATCCTGACCTCGGTGAATTGCTCGGCGACGGTGGCGCGGGCAATCGCCGACCACTTTCGCCGCGACACCAACCCGCGCGCGCTCGAGCGCTTCCCGAACGTCGACGGCGTCGTCGCGCTGACGCACGGCGCCGGCTGCGCCACCGACAGCGTCGGCGAACCGCTGCAGGTGCTGAGGCGAACGCTCGGCGGCTATGCGCGCCATCCGAATTTCGACTCGGTGCTGGTGGTCGGCCTCGGCTGCGAGACGAACCAGATCAACGGCATGCTCGAGCAGGAAAGCCTCAGCACCGGCGCCAAGCTGCACGCGTTCAACATCCAGGAGACCGGCGGCACGAAGAAGACCGTCGCGCACGGCATCGAGCTGGTCGAGTGGCTGCTCGATGAAGCGAACCGGGCGACGCGAACGCCGGTGCCGGCGAGCCACATCATGGTCGGCCTGCAGTGCGGCGGCTCGGACGGCTACTCCGGGATCAGCGCCAACCCCGCCCTCGGCGCCGCGGTCGATCGGCTGGTGCGCCACGGCGGCACGGCGATCCTCTCGGAGACGCCCGAGATCTACGGCGGCGAGCACCTGCTGACGCGGCGTGCGGTGTCGAAGGAGATCGCCGACAAGCTGGTCGCTCGCATCCGCTGGTGGGAGCGCTACTGCGAGAGGAACGACGCGGCGATGGACAACAACCC
>JBDSLQ010000286.1:0-2987 GCA_039916285.1 Caldimonas sp. | reverse complement strand
GGTATTCGCCCTTGGGGCGGCCCGGCGGGCTCATGCAAGGCTCATCGCCGGCTTGCCGCCGCGCCGGGCCCGGCGGGCTCGGGGTTCGCGTCGGCCTCGGCGTCTGCATCGCCCTCGTCGTCATCGGGCTCGAAGGCGCCGGCGGCCATCTTCGTGCGCCGCCGCAGCACCACGAGCAGCACCGTCGCGCCGACCACCAGCATGGCCGAGGGGCCGAACCAGAGCAGAAACGTCGTTGTCTTCAGCGGCGGCCGGTAGAGGACGAAGTCGCCGTAGCGCGCAGTCATGTAGTCGACGACTTCGCGATCGCTCTTGCCCTGGCGCAGCAGCTCCCGGGTCTCGCGCCGCAGGTCGACCGCGAGCGAGGCGTTCGAGTCGGCGATGGTCTGGTTCTGGCACACCAGGCAGCGCAGCTCGGCGGTGATGCGGCTCATGCGCGCTTCGAGCGCGGGGTCGGCAGACTCCGCAGCGGCCTCCTTCGCCGTCGACACCGTCGCGCAGAGCGCGAGCAGGATCGCGGCAACGGTCTTCACCAGCGCCTCAGGCATCGAGCTTCTTGAGCAGCGGCTCGATCTTGGTCGCGATCACCTTGGGCGTGAGCGGGCCGATGTGCTTCATGCGGATCACGCCGTTCTGGTCGATGACGAAGGTTTCAGGCACGCCGTAGACGCCGAAGTCGATGCCGACCCGGCCCTCCTCGTCGAACAGCGAGGCGTCGTACGGATTGCCGAAGCGGGCGAGCCAGGCATTGGCGTCGTCGCGCTTGTCCTTGTAGTTGAGTCCGTAGAGCGGCACGACCCGCTTCTTCGCGAACTCGACCAGGAGCGGATGCTCCTCGCGACAGGCCACGCACCAGGACGCCCAGACGTTGAGCAGCCAGACCTTGCCGCGCATGTCGTCGAGGCGGATCGTCCTGGTGGCGTCGTCGAGGCGCGGCAGCGTGAACTTCGGCGCCGGCTTGTCGATAAGCGGCGAGGGCACTTCGCGCGGGTCGAGCTTCAGGCCGACGGCCAGCACCGTCGCCAAGGCGAAGAAGGCAAACAGCGGGATGAGAAACCAGAGTCGCTTCATGCCGCGCTCGCGATGCTCGAAGTGGCCGTCGCCGGACGGCGCACCTTGGCCCGGTAGCGACGGTCGCTGGCGGCGAGCAGGCCGCCGAGCGCCATCACCAGGCAGCCGCCCCAGATCCAGTCGACGAAAGGCTTGACGTAGACGCGCACGATCCAGGCGCCGCCCTCGACCGCCTCGCCGAGCGAGACGTAGAGGTCGCGGGTGAGGCCGGCGTCGATGTCGGCCTCGGTCATCGTCGACTGCGTCGCCGGGTAGACGCGCTTTTCCGGACGCAGGGTGACGATCGGCTTGCCGTTCTCGGTGACGTCGATCCGGCCCTGCAGCGCGCGGTAGTTCGGCCCCGGCACTTCGCGCACGCCGCGGAAGGTGAAGACATAGTCGCCGATGGTGGTGGTGTCGCCGATCTGCATCTTCACGTCGCGCTCGACCTCGCCGGTCTTCACCAGGGTGACGCCGAGGATGAAGATGGCGACGCCGAGGTGGGCGAGCTGCATGCCGGCGATCGAGCGCGGGATCTGCCGAGCGCGATGCAGGAGGCCGGTGCGCAAGCCGCCCGCCGGTCGAAGCCGCTCGACCAGGTCGGTGGCGACCGAGGCGATGATCCAGAACGCCATCAGCAGGCCGACGCCGCCGACGAGGCCGATGTTGCCCCGGCCCCAGGAGGTGAGAAGGGTCGCGACGACGGCCGCGCCGGCTGCCCACTTCAGCCGCGAGGCGAGGTCGGGCAGCTCGGTTTCCTTCCAGCGCGCCAGCGGGCCGATGCCCATCAGGAAGATCAGCGGCGTGAGCAGCGGCACGAATACGGTGTCGAAGTACGGCGGCCCGACCGAGATCTTGCCCATGCCGAGGGCGTCGAGCGCCAGCGGATAGAGCGTGCCGAGCAGCACCGCGCCGCAGGCGACGAGCAGCAGCACGTTGTTGCCGAGCAGCAGGGTCTCGCGCGAGAGCAGGGCGAAGCGGGCGCCCAGGCCGACGCTCGGGGCGCGCCAGGCGTAGAGGGCGAGCGAGGCGCCGATGACGACCACGAGGAAGGCGAGGATGAAGAGGCCGCGCCGCGGATCGGTGGCGAAGGCGTGCACCGACGAGAGCACGCCGGAGCGGACCAGGAAGGTGCCGAGCAGCGACAGCGAGAACGCCATGATCGCAAGCAGCACGGTCCACGACTTGAAGCTGTTGCGCTTCTCGGTGACGGCGAGCGAATGGATCAGCGCCGTCGCCACCAGCCAGGGCATGAACGAGGCGTTCTCGACCGGGTCCCAGAACCACCAGCCGCCCCAGCCGAGCTCGTAGTAGGCCCAGCCGCTGCCCAGAGCGATTCCGAGAGTGAGGAAGATCCAGGCGGCGGTGGTCCAGGGCCGGGTCCAGCGCGCCCAGGTCGCGTCGAGGTTGCCGCCGATCAGCGCCGCCACCGCGAACGAGAACGCCACCGAGAGGCCGACGTAGCCCATGTAGAGCATGGGCGGGTGGATCACCATTCCCGGGTCCTGCAGCAGCGGGTTGAGGTCGCGGCCGTCGGCCGGCGTCGGCAGCAGCCGGTCGAACGGGTTCGATGTCATCAGCATGAACAGCAGGAAGCCGAACGTCAGCCAGCCCATCACCGCCAGGATCCGCGCCATCACCTTGTCGGGCAGGTGGCGGCTGAACTGGGCCACGGCGACCGCCCAGACGGCCAGCATCAGGGTCCACAGCAGCATCGAGCCCTCGTGGCCGCCCCAGACGGCCGTGACACGGTAGGCCAGCGGCAGCGATCGGTTCGAGTTCGAGGCGACGTAGAGCACCGAGAAGTCGTTGCCGACGAAGGCGAGCGCGAGGCAGACGAAGGCGAGCGCGACCAGCGTGAACAGGATCCGCGCCGAGGGCCGCGCCAGCGCCATCCAGTCGGCGCGATTGCTTCCCGCGCCGACCAGCGGCATTGT
>JBDSLQ010000285.1:0-9276 GCA_039916285.1 Caldimonas sp. | reverse complement strand
AGCTGCTGATGGACCTCTCGGCCAACCTGCGCGCGATCGTCTCGCAGCGGCTGGTCCGGCGCGAGGACGGCCAGGGCCGCTCGGCGGCGATCGAGATCCTGCTCAACACGCCGACCATCGCCGAGCGGATCTTCGAAGGCGCGTTCCACGAGATCAAGACCATCATGTCGCGCTCGCGCGAGCTCGGCATGTGCACCTTCGACGCGGCCCTGTTCGATCTCTACGACGCTGGGCTGATCGGCTTCGACGAGGCGCTGCGCAACGCCGACTCGACCAACGAGCTGCGCCTGAACATCAAGCTCAAGAGCAAGCGTGGCGAGCCCCAGGCGACCGACTTCGGCGGCCTTTCGCTCAACCCGCTGACGCAGCCGGCCGACCTCGAGGAGCGCGACTTCCAGCAGAAGCAGAAAGCGCAGGACGAGCGGCGCCAGCGCGAAGAGGCCCAGCTCGCGGCGCTGCGCGATAAGAAGCGCCTGGCCGAAGCAGGCGCGAAGGCTGCGTGAGCCGAGCGACGGGGGCGCGGGCGCCACCGGGACGCTACGATCGGTCTTGACGGGCTCCGTGCGACCCCACGTCGCCGCCCCGCAAGGTTCGCCGTAGACGGCAGGCTCTGATCCGCGCCGGCCGACGCTG
Organism: Caldimonas sp.; assembly: GCA_039916285.1. GTDB lineage: Bacteria > Pseudomonadota > Gammaproteobacteria > Burkholderiales > Burkholderiaceae_C > Schlegelella_A. The sequence continues at coordinate 8,643 of JBDSLQ010000285.1, read as the reverse complement.
CACCCACCATGACACGCATGCACGACCTCGCTTCGATCCAGTCGCTTCTCGCGCCGCTCTTCCCCGGACTGATGGGGGTCCAGGTCCAGGAACTGGCGGCCGATCGCGTCGTCGCCGAGATGGCGGTACGGCCCGACCTCTGCACGGCCGGCGGCATCCTCCACGGCGGGGCCTACATGGCGTTCGCCGACACGCTCGGGGCGATCGGCACGATCGTCAACCTGGGCCCGGCCAAGCGAACGACGACGACCGACTCCAGCACCAAGTTCATGGCCGGCGCGCGCGTCGGCACGACCGTCAGCGGCGAATCCGTCGCCCTGCACCGCGGCCGCACGACGATGGTCTGGCAGACCTCGATCCGCAACGCCGAGGGCAAGCTCTGCGCCGTCGTCACCCAGACGCAGCTGGTCCTCGCGAGCGAGGCCTAGGCCGTTTCACGCCAGGGAGATCGCATGGCACGCCGTCTCATCAGCTCGGGGTCCACGTTCGAGGCCGAGATGGGCTATTCGCGTGCGGTCGTCGACGGCGACTGGGTCTTCGTCTCCGGGACGACCGGGTTCGACTACCCGACGATGACCATCGCCGAGGGGGTGGTCGAGCAGGCGGAGCAGTGCCTGCTCAACATCGAGGCGGCGCTGACCGACGCCGGCTCCGCCTTCGCCGACATCGTTCGCGTCACCTACGTGCTGCCGAACGCCGCGGACTTTCCGCCGTGCTGGCCGGTGCTGCGCAAGCACTTCGGCACGGTGCGCCCGGCGGCGATGATGATCTCGGCCGGCCTCGCCGATCCGCGCATGAAGATCGAGATCGAAGTCACCGCGCGCAAGCGCGCTGCCTGAAGCCGGTCGATGTCGGCCGGCGCCGCTGCCCCGTACGCCGCAACCGGCGTCAATGTCCGGGAGCCCTAAGCATCGACCTCGCGACTTCTTGGCGGCGCGCCTGGCGCGGCATCGGTGCAGGCAGCAACGGCGATGCGGTCGGCGCGGCCGTGACCGCGGCGTACCGCGAGCCGCACCGCCATTACCACACGCTGCAGCACCTGGGCGAATGCCTCGCGCAGTTTGATCGCGTCGGCAGCCTGGCCGCGAATCCTGCCGAGGTCGAGATCGCTCTCTGGTTCCACGATGCCATCTACGACGTCAAGCGTGCCGACAACGAGCAGCGGAGCGCCGATTGGCTGCAGGCAGCCGCGCGCGCCGACGGCGTCGCGGATCGGACGGCCGATCGGGTCAGCGCGCTGATTCTGGCGACGCGGCACGCGGCGCTTCCCACCGGCGCCGACGAGCAGCTGCTCGTCGACATCGACCTCGCCGTGCTCGGTGCCGACGAGGCCCGCTTCGCCGAATACGAACGCCAGATCCGCGCCGAGTACGCCTTCGTGCCGGCGCCGACCTTCGTGACCAAGCGCGGGGCCCTGCTCGCCGCCTTCCTCGGCCGCACCCGGATCTACAGCACGCCGACGCTGCACGACGAGCTCGAGCAGCGGGCGCGCGCCAATCTCGCCCGTTCGATCGCCGCCGGCGGGGTCGCCTGATCAGCTGCCTGCATGCGCAGCCGCACCATTCGCCTCGCCGAAGCCACGTCGTGACAGCACCCGCGCCGCCGTTCTTCCGCGAAGCCGGCTCCGGCCCGGGCGTCGTCTGCATCCACTCGAATGCGAGCACGTCGGGCCAGTGGATGGCGCTGATGGAACGCCTCTCGCCGAGCCACCGCGTCGTCGCCGTCGATTCCTATGGCGCGGGCAAGAGCCCGGAGTGGCCTTCTGACCGCGTCATCAGCCTGCGCGACGAAGTCGCACTGATCGAGCCGGTGCTCGCCGATGCCGGCGTGCCGCTCGTCCTCGTCGGCCACTCGTATGGCGCTGCGGTCGCGCTGATCGCCGCCATCGACCGGCCCGAGCGCGTGCGCGGCCTGGCGCTGTACGAGCCGACGCTCTTCTCCCTCATCGACGCCGAGGCGGCCGCGCCGAACGACGGCGACGGCATCCGCGACGCCGTCGCCGCGACCGCGGCTGCACTCGACGCCGGCGACCGAGACCGCGCCGCCGAGCACTTCATCGACTACTGGATGGGACCGGGCAGCTGGCGGCGCACGCCGGAGAAGCGCCGACCCGCGATCGCCGCCTCCGTCGTCAACGTGCGGCGCTGGAAGCATGCCCTCGTCACCGAGCCGACGCCGCTCTTCGCCTTCCGGTCACTCGACGTCCCGGTGCTCTACATGGTCGGCGGACGCTCGACGGCGTCGGCGCACGGGGTGGCGCGGCTGCTCTGCGGCACGCTGCCGCGCGTCGAGCGAGTCGAGTTTGAGGAGGCCGGCCACATGGCCCCGATCACGCATCAGGGGCCGGTCAACGACGCGATCGCGGCCTTCGTCGCCCGCTTGCCGGGGTGACCACGTTCGGGCGCAGAGCTCAGCATTGGGGCTACCGAAGCGATGATCAGTGGGAACTTCTCACGGTCGGTTACGCGGGCCAGGCGGCCTGAGCCCGCCGGGACGGCGCAGAATTCTCGGCCGGCGCGGCTGTGCGCGGCCGCTATCCATGTCCCAGGACCCCTCATGCGAATCCACTGCCTGATCGCCGCACCCCTCGTCCTCGCATGTGCGACGGCGGCCGCACAGAACCGCAGCTTCGACGCGAAGGGTCTGGCGCGCTACGACGCCAGCTATCTGCACTGCGAGGCCGCCTTCCCCGAGATGAAAGGCCACCGCGACCAGGCCTACCTCAGCCTCTGGCGCGTGAAGCCGGGGCCGAAGTCGGCTGCGCTCTTGACCGAGGTGCGCGGCAGCGCACCCTACAAGTCGGAGCAGCGGATCGCGACGCGCCGCGCCGCCAGCCCGGGCGCCGGCGATCCGGCCGCCGTGCAGGCGCTCGAGCGCCAGTGCAAGGGCCTGTGGGGCGAGATGCAGCGCATGCCCAAGCCGGCGAAGTAGCGGTTGCCCCGCGGACAATGCAGGAGAAGGGGCCCGGGCTTCTCGTTCGGCCTGCTCGCGCGCCGTCGCCGCGAACGGCGGCCGCGTCGTGCAGGCGGCGCAACCGATCGGCCCGCACGGCTACCGGGCGATCGTCTTCGACAGCGAAGGCAACCGCGTCGCCTTGCATTCGTCGAGACCCTGACGCGCCGCTCCGAGCCGGCGCCGCTATGCTGATGACCGATCGCAGAGAGCCCCCCATGTGCAGAAACATCAAGACCTTGTTCAACTTCGAGCCGCCCGCCACCGAGCTCGAGATCCGCGACGCCTCGCTCCAGTTCGTTCGCAAGCTGAGCGGCTTCGCCGTGCCCTCGAAAGCCAATGAGGCGGCATTCGACCGGGCCGTCGCCGAAGTCGCCGTCGCCGCGCGCAACCTGATCGGCTCGCTGGTGACGAGCTCCGGGCCGCGCGACCGCGAGGTCGAGACAGAGCGCGCACGCGCACGCTCGCAGATGCGCTTCGGCGTGCTCAGGTGACCCTCGATCCTGGAGGAGCATGCCGCGTCGCACCCGGACGTCGTGCGGCCTGCCGTTACGCTGACGGTCTGCAACCGACGTTGCGCAGCCGCATGACACGTTCCTGCGAGACCCCCCGGATCGCGCCGTCGCTGGCGCTCGCCGCTCTCGTCGCGGCCGCCTGCGGCGTATCGATCGTGCACGCCGCCGGAGCGGTCGAAGCGGCCGCCGCGGCTCCGACGACATCGGCCAGCGCTCCCGCCACCGGCGCCTCGGCACCGAGCGCCGGGCTGGGAGAGGCGCGCAAGGTGCCGACGGCGTCGATCGACTATGCGACGCCTGCCCTCGAGATCATCGGCTTCGACTTCCTGCTCAACCGTTACTCGCGCTATTTCGGCACCGGCCGCGAGGACTATGCGGTCAGCCTGTCGTCGATCAGACGCAACCTGCGCAGCGGCTGGGACACCGACCGCGACCCGTTCAACATCAACCAGCTCGGACATCCGTACCAGGGCTCGATGTACCACGGCTTCGCGCGCTCGACGGGCTTCAGCTACTGGGAATCGGCGGGCTATGCGTTCGCCGGCAGTGCCTTCTGGGAGATCTTCGGCGAGCAGACCCGCCCTTCGCGCAACGACCAGGTCGCGAGCGGCATCGGCGGCACTTTCCTCGGCGAGGCGCTCTTTCGCATGTCGCACCTCGTCCTCGAGCACGGCGGCGGCATGCCGCGCTCCTGGCGCGAGGTTGCGGCGGCCGCGATCTCGCCGTCGACCGGCTTCAACCGCCTCGCCTTCGGCGACCGCTATGGCGCCGTCTTCTCGAGCAAGGACTCCGCCTACTACAGCCGCCTCGGCGTCGGCTACAACCACAGCATCCGCGAAGAGGTCGGCGTCACCTCGACCCGGTTCCGGCCGAACGAGGTGCAGCTCGACTTCTCGATCGACTACGGCCTGCCCGGCCAGAAGAAATACGAGTACACGCGGCCGTTCGACTATTTCAACTTCCAGGCGACGGCGTCGAGCGCGAACGGCTTCGAGAACGTGCTGACGCGTGGCCTCCTGGTCGGCAAGAGCTACGAAGTCGGCCCGGACTACCGCGGCGTCTGGGGTCTCTACGGCAGCTACGACTACATCTCGCCGCAGACCTTCCGGGTCTCGGCGACGGGCCTGTCGCTCGGCTCGACCGGCCACCTCTGGATGACGCGCGACCTCTCGCTCGAAGGCACCGGCATGCTCGGCGTCGGCTACACGGCGGTCGGCACCGCGCACGGCGCGGCGAGCGACCGCGACTACAACTACGGCGTCACGCCGCAGGCGCTTCTTGCGCTCCGCCTGACGCACAGCGACAAGGTGTCGCTCGACATCACCGGGCGCGAGTACTTCGTCAGCAAGGTCGCTTCCGGCACGACCGGTGGCCACGACAACATCGTCCGCCTCGACGCGGCGCTGACGGTCCGCGTCTACCGCCAGCACGCGCTGTCGTTGCGCTACCTCGGCAACCGCCGCGACGCGAGTTTCGCCGGCGGGCCGACCGGGCGCCAGGTGCGCAACACGATCGGCGTCTTCTACACGCTGCTCGGCCAGGACCGCTTCGGCACCGTCGACTGGCGCTGAACAGGGCCCCCACGCTCTCTTCGTTCGCTGCCCCCCGCGGGGGCGGCGCCCGGCTTGGGGCGGCCCCGCGCTCGGGCGCGCGCGACTTGGCGACAGAACGTCGTCGACGGCGTACCGTCTAGGCGCTAGACGACGAGCCGACCCTGGGCGAGGTGCAGGCGGCGATCGCAGCGCGCGGCGAGGCTCTCGTCGTGGGTGACGAGAACGAACGCCATGCCGCGCCGTCGCGTCAGCTCGAGCATCAGCGCGAACACGCCGTCGGCGGTGGCGCGGTCGAGGTTGCCGGTCGGCTCGTCGGCGAGAACGCAATCGGGCGCGCCGGCGATCGAGCGCGCGATCGCCACGCGCTGGCGCTCGCCGCCCGAAAGCTGCGACGGCCGGTGCGACAGCCGAGCGCCGAGACCGACCTGGGCCAGCGCGTCGGCGGCTCGTTCGCGCGCCGCAGCGATGACGGTGCGGCGGATGCGCAGCGGCATGGCGACGTTGTCGAGCGCCGTGAACTCCGGCAGCAGATGGTGGAACTGGTAGACGAAGCCCAGATGGCGGTTGCGCCATTCACCCTGCTCGGCCGCCGCGAGGGTGGTGAAATCGCGGCCGCACAGGAGGACGCTGCCGCTCGTCGGCGCCTCGAGGCCGCCGAGGAGATGGAGCAGCGTGCTCTTGCCCGACCCGGAGGCGCCGACGATGGCGAGCGTCTCGCCGCGTCGCACGGTCAGGTCGACGCCCTGCAGCACATGGACGTCGAGCCGCGACGAGCCGCTGCCTTCGACGAAGCGCTTGTGCAGCGCCGTGGCGACGATGACATCGTCGCCACTTTCCGGTCGATCGACGATGACCTCGTCGCCCGCCTCACTCATAGCGGAGCGCTTCGGCGGGCTGCATGCGGCTGGCGCGCCAGCTCGGATAGAGCGTCGCCAGGAAGGCGAGCACGAGCGAGATGATCGCAACCGGCACGATGTCGCCCTGCTGCGGATCGCTCGGCATCCGGCTGATGAGGTAGATGCTGCTCGGCAGGAAGCTCACCTGCAGGACGCTCTCGATGAACGGCACGATGACGTCGATGTTGTAGGCGACGAGCAGGCCGAGCAACACGCCTGCGAACGTGCCGATGACCCCGGCCGCGGCGCCCTGGACGATGAAGATGCTCATCACCGAACGCGGGGTCGCGCCGAGGGTGCGCAGGATGGCGATGTCGGCGCGCTTGTCGGTGACGGTCATGACCAGCATCGAGACGAGGTTGAAGGCGGCGACGGCGACGATCAGCGTCAGGATGATGAACATCAGGCGCTTCTCGACCTGGACCGCGGAGAACCAGTTTCGGTTGGTGCTCGTCCAGTCGCGCACGACGACCTCCGGGCCGAGGCTCGCCGCGAGCTGGGCGCCGACGAGGGGCGCGCGGTCGAGCTCTTTCAGGCGCAGCTGGATCCCGGTCGGCCCTTCGACACGAAACAGCTTGGCGGCATCCTCGAGCGCGACCAGTACCAGGCCGCTGTCGTACTCGTAGTGGCCGGCATCGAAGGTGCCGACGACGGTGAGCGAGCGCAGGCGCGGCACGATGCCGGCCGGGGTGACCTGGCCGCCAGGCAGCACGACGGTGACCTTGTCGCCGGTGCGAACGTCGAGCGAGCGCGCCAGCTCGCCGCCGAGGACGACGCTCCACGCGCCGGGAACGAGCCTCGCCAGGGTCGTGTCCTTCAGCTTGGCGGCGAGGTCGGTGACCGTCGCCTCCTCTTCCGGAACGATGCCGCGGACGACGATGCCGCGCATGTCGTCTCCGCGCGCGATCAGCGCTTGCGAGGAAACGAAAGGCGCCGCACCGATGACCTGCGGGTTGCGGCGCGCATCGCTCGCTGTCTTCTTCCAGTCGGCGAGGGCGGCGCCGTTGGCACCGCTTACCTCGACGTGCGAGATGACCGAGAGCATGCGGTCGCGGACTTCTTTCTGGAAGCCGTTCATCACCGACAGGACGATGATCAGGGCGGCGACGCCGAGGGCGATGCCGAGCATCGAGACGCCGGAGATGAACGAGATGAAGCCGTTCCTGCGCCCGGCCCGGCCGGCTCGCGTGTAGCGCCAGCCGATCTGCAGTTCGTAGGGCCAGTTCATGCGGGGGCGATGCTACCCGACCGATCTCCGCGCTTGCGCCGCGAGGCGGCTCCGATAATCGGCGCGTGCACCTGCTCGTTCCGTTCGCATCCGATCGTTCGCAAGCCTGCCGGCACGTGCTGCACGACCTGGCGCTGCCGAATCTCGAACGGCTGCTCGCGCTGCTGACGCCGGACGGCCGCGACGAAGGCGACGCGGGCAGCTTTTCGCCGCCGCACGAGCGGGCGCTGGCCGCCGCCCGCGGCTGGCACGGCGGCGACGGCCTGCTGCCGTTCGCGGCGCACGCCGCCGCCGACGACGGCGTCGCGACCGGCGAGGGGGCGTGGGCGCTGCTGACGCCATCGCACTGGCAGCTCGGCCGCGACGACGTCACCCTGCTCGACCCCGACCTGATCGGCCTCGCCGAGACGGAATCGCGGGCGCTGTTCGCCAGCGCCGGCGAGCTGCTGGCGAGCGAAGGCTTTGCCGTCGCCTGGGGCAGCAGCGGCCGCTGGTACGCCGCGCGCGACGACCTGGAGGCGCTGGCGACGGCGTCGCTCGACCGTGTCATCGGCCGCAACGTCGACCGGTGGCTGCGCGCCAGCGCCGACGGCGGCAGCGGCGACAGCCGTGCCATTGCGTCGCTGGTGAGGCGCCTGCAGAGCGAGGCGCAGCTCGCTTTCCACAGCCACGCCGTCAACGAGGCACGCGAGCAGCGCGGCGAGCTCGCGGTCAACTCGTTCTGGCTGAGCGGCTGCGGCAGGCGCCAGCACGCCGATGCCGCGAAGGCGCCGGACGTCGCCACGGCGCTGCGCGCGCCGCTGCTCGGCGCCGACTGGGCGGCATGGGCCGAGGCCTGGCGCGCACTCGACGCCGGCACGCTCGCCTCGTTGCTGGCGCGGGCGCGCCAGGGCGAGCCGGCGACCCTGACGCTCTGCGGCGAACGAACCGCCGCGCGCTTTGCGCTCGCGCCGCGTTCGCTCTGGCAGCGCCTGCGCGCGCCCGCCGTGGCGGCGCACGACGTGCTGGCGACGCTGTGAGAAGCGTTCGATGACACCGCTGCGCCTCGTCACCCGCGACGTCCCGCCGCGCACCGCGTGGGCGCTCGAGCAGGCCGGCCTGCATCCGCTCCTGGCCCGCCTGTACGCGGCGCGCGGCGTGCGCGGCGCCGACGAGCTCGACGACGGCCTGGCGCGCCTGCTGCCGCCGTCGGGCCTGCTCGGCGCCGATGACGCCGCGGTGCTGCTCGCCGACGCCATCGCCGCCGGCAGCCGCATCTGCGTCGTCGCCGACTCCGACTGCGACGGCGCCACCGCGTGCGCGGTCGCGCTGCGCGGCCTGCGCATGCTCGGCGCCGATCCGGCGACGCTGTCGTACGTCGTGCCCGACCGGCGCGTCCACGGCTACGGTCTGACGCCGCAGATCGTCGACCTCGTCCTCGCCGCCGGCGCCGAAGTGCTGATGACGGTCGACAACGGCATCGCCAGCCTGGAAGGCGTCGCCCACGCGCAGGCGGCCGG
>JBDSLQ010000284.1:0-5781 GCA_039916285.1 Caldimonas sp. | reverse complement strand
GCGGCAGCCCCGACTCGACCGAGCGCGGCGCGAGCCAGGTGGTGTCGAACGGCACGTGAAGCGGCTCGAAGTCGGGCGGACCCATGTCGACGGTGACGCGGCCGTCGGGCGCGAGGCGCAGAACGAGACGCCGGTTCATGGTCTCGACCGCCAGCGTGGTCTTGTCGCTCAGGCCCTTGTCGCGCACGTAGCGCACGAAGCAGCGCGCACCGTTGCCGCACTGCTCGACCTCGTCGCCGCTGGCGCCGTTGAAGATGCGGTAGCGGAAGTCGACACCCGGCGTCGCGCTCGGCTCGACGACGAGTATCTGGTCGGCGCCGACCCCGAAGCGCCGGTCGGCGAGCTCGCGCAATCGCGCGGCATCGAGATCGAGCGGCGCGCGCGTGGCGTCGAGCACGACGAAGTCGTTGCCCGACCCTTGCATCTTCGTGAAGCGCAGCTTCATGGGCGGGATTATCCCGCCTGGTGCTGACGCGCCCGACCGCGCGCGCTATCTGGCGCCGAGCCGCGCCTTCACTGCGGCGACGACGCGCGGCGGAAAGAACCCGGAGCCCAGATAGTCGACGAACTCGGCGCGTTGCGCGGCCGGCAGCGGCCCGATCTCGTCGGCGAGCGCCACGGCGATGTCGTCCTGCTCGGCCGGCGTGAGCGCGTGCAGCTCGGCGCGCGCCTGACGCAGCATGGGCACGACCGGCTTCAGCATCCCCATCCCCATGCCGAGCGCGGCGATGCTCGTCGGCAGCACGACCATGCATTCCTTCAGCTCGCTCTGGATCGGCCTCGGCAGGAAGCCGAGGTCCGCGAGCTCGTCGATGGTCGCGATCGTCTCCTGCGGCGACAGCGGCTCGGCCATCGCCTGCTGGAGCATGGCCATCTGCTCGGGAGTGATGCCCATCCCCATCGGCATCTGGCCGACACCGGGCATGAGGGTCGTCATCTTGGCCATGATGTCCGTCGGGACGGCGCCGCCGACGCCGCCGGGCAGCCCGGCCGACAGCGCACCCAGGCCCGGCTGCCCCGGCATGCCAGGCAGGCCCGACATTCCTGCCATGCCCTGCAGCGATGGCATGCCGGGCACGGCGCCCGTTGCCGGCATCGAAGGCATCTTGGGCAGGCCGCTCATGCCGCTCATCGCCGCGAGGTTGGCCGCGCCGGCCGGCAGGCCAGAAGCCCCGAGCATTCCGACCGCACCGCCGCCGCCGCGCCGCAGGTCGAGCGCACGCAGCGCGTTCGCGAGCGCGATCCCCTTGCAGCCCATGCCCTCGAGACCGGCGAGGATCGCGTCCTTGATCATCGACTCGGCGACGTTCCTGGCGATCTGCTTGGCGAGCAGCAGCAGCACCGGCGCGATCGCTTCGCTCGGCGCCGGCGCGAGGGCAAGGGCCGCCGCCAGCACGAGCGCACCGAGGCGTCCAGGGCACCGGGCCGTGTGCCGAGGCCGCGAAGGCGACGCGAGGCGATGGGCTGCGGCCACGCGAGTCCGCAGGGTCAGCGGACGCTGCGCCGGCGCGCGATCCGGGTGACGGCGACGAGTCCGGCGACCATCAGCAGCCACGTGGAGGGCTCCGGCACGGCAGCGACGGCGGCCGAGTCGTAGCCGCCCATCGAGGTGACGCTCACGCCGTCGGGCAGGACGAAGCTGATTCTTGCCGTGTGCAGGAAATCGAGGAAGCTGCGTTCGCTGACGTCGGTCCGCAGCGAATAGCTGAGCTGAAACGGCGTGTCGAGGCGCATCGTCAGGTTGGCAAACGTCATCATGGCGACGTTGAACTGCTGGAAGACCGGGACCTGATTGCCGGCCTGGAGCACTCTCACGTCGTCGAGGCGTCCACCGGAAAAACCGATCGACGCGCCGTTGCTGCTGTCCGGACGCAGGGAAAGGTAAGACGCAACCGAGTACCCCGGATTGTCGATGCCGCCGGTCCCGTCGGCAGTGAGGACGACCGAGACCGTGAAGAGATCCGGTGACGGTGCGCCGAGTTTGCGCAGCGTGAACACATCGACGCCGACCGCGTTCACGCTGACTCCAGCGTTGTTGCTGTCGTTGCCGTCGTCGCCGTGCTGCGCATACGTCCGGAGCAAAGCCTGCGACAGATCGACGACGCCGCGCACGGTGCCGTTGTTGACGCTCGGGGCGTAGTCCAGGACGGGGAGGTCGTATTCGAAGATGCTGTTCGGCGCTGGAACGTCGGCGCCGAAGGCGATGACCTGCGCGTAGGGCGCGCACCCGCCGGTGCCCAGCGTGCCGTCGCAGCTCAGCGGGCCCGAGGGCGCGGCCGCGATGTCGAGCGCGAGCAAGGCCAGCACTGCGCTGCCGAGCACGGTCGCCAGCCTGCGGCCGAGAGAAAAGGAACTGGGCAGCGTTGCATTGAGGGATGGCATGGTCGGGTTCCCGATCGAGTGGAGGCGCCAGCGTAGTCGCGAGCTGCTTACGAGACTCTTACCGATGCGCGATAGAGGCTCCCTCCGTCAGGGGGATCGAAATCGGAACCGGTCGAGCAGCGCCAGCGTCGCTGGCGCCGGCTTCGCGCCCAGGCCGTCGAAGATCGCTTCACGGCAGCGCTCGAACACCACCAAGGCGCCGGCCTGCTCACCGCCGTCGATCAGGATCTTCATCAGCGCGCGCGTCATGTCTTCGGCGAGCGGATCGAACTCGAGGGCGCGCTCCAGGACCGACTGCGCGCTGCGCGTGTCGCCCTCGGCGACCGCGGCCCGCACGCGCAGCTCGACCATCCGCTTGAACTTGCTCGCGAGGCGGGTGCGGCAGACGAGCTGCCACGCGTGGTCGTCGGTCTCTTTGAGGAACGGTCCGCCGTACAGACCGAGCGCGCGTTGCGCGGCCTCCGCGGCGGCAGTCGCCGCGCTCGCGCCGATGACACCGCGATCGGCGAGCTGCTCGAAAGCGAGGCAGTCGACCCAGACGCGCCGCGTGTTCAGGCTCAGGTGGCCGAGCTCGAGAAGCACCGCGTCGTCGCTGCCGAGGAGCTTGCGCAAGCGATGCAGCGCGACGTTCAACGCCGCCTTGGCGTTGTCGCCGTCGAGCTCGTGCCAGAGCGCGAAGGTCGCGGTCGCGGTCGAGACGTCGCTGCCGCTCGAGGCGATGATGAACTGGAGCAGCTCGATCGGCTTCTTCGCGACCTTGCCGCGGAAGGCGATCGCCTTGCCCTCGAGCTCGATCGCGAAGCGGCCGAGCGTGACGATGCGGATCGACCAGGGCCACGCCGCCAGGTCGGCGCGCACCGCCTCGAGCCCGCGCTTGGCAATCACCTCGCGAACGAACTCGCTCTCGATGCCGTACTCGAGCGCCGAGGCGCAAAGGGACGCGGCGACTCGCGGCAAGGCGCGCAGGAAGCCGGTCCATTGCAGGCCGCGCGCCAAAGCGAAGCCGGCGCGCAGCCGGTCGCGGCCGAGCTCGGACTTGCCGGCGTCCAAGCCGTCGAGCGCGTGCGCGAAGTGGGCCAGGCAGGTGCAGAAGTCGGCCTGCGTGCCGCTCGACGCACGCGCCGCGCGCTCGAAGAAAGGCGCCGCCTCGGCGAACCGCCCCGCAGCCAGCTGAACCTGGCCTTCCTGCATCACGGTGACGCCCATCCAGCGATCGGGGAGGCGACTCTCTTGCGCCAGGCGCAACGACAGCCGCGCATGGATCAAGGCATCGCCGAGGCGGCCGTCGACGAGGTACAGGCGCGAAGAAAGCAAGTGCCACCAGCTCGCGGGGCGCGGCGCCTGCGGCGACAGCAGCGGTTCGGTCGCTGCGAGCGCGGCGCGGCCGGCGTCGCTGCGACCGTCGCCGATGGCGAGCTGCGCCTCGAGGAGCAAGGCCTTGAGGGCGATCACCGGCAGCCGCGCGACGCCCGACTCGCTGCGCTGCGCGCGCAGCGCCTGCGCGCGTTCGGGCGCGCCGCACTGATAGCAGGCCTGGACCAGCATGTGGTGCCATTCGTCGGCGAGACGCGCGCCGACCGACGCGTCGGCAAGGACCGGCCGCATCGCCAGCTCGACCCACAGCGCGTCTTCGAGGCGCAAGCGCGCCTCGAAGAAGCCGAGCGCGCTCAGGCCGGCGCGGGCACGAACCGGCGCGGCGACGGCCGTCTCGCCGAGCCTGCGAACGATCGCCTCCGCCTGCGCCGGCAACGCCGGATCATCGAGCGAACGAAACCAGCCTGCAACGAGCGCGCCGGCCTGCGCCGAGAGACGGTCGCCGGCGTCGTCGATCCGCTCGATCTCGTCCAGGCTGTCATGGACGGCGGCGACCGCGTCCTCGAAGCCGGCGTAGTCGTCCTCCGCGATGCCGATGCACTGGACCAGCGCGGCGCCGGCGAGCAGCCGCCCCGGCGCCGACCTGGCGGCGTCGAATCTCGCGAGGGCGTCGCGCAGCGCGGCCCGGCCGGCGCCGATGTCGCCATCGGCGAGCGCGAGCCCTTCGCGAAGCAGGCGCCAGGCCGGCGCGAGGGCGTCCACCGCGGCGCCGATACCGTCGCCCGGAGGTGGCTGGAGCCGGCTGCGAGCCATGCCTCAACCGTACAGCGAAGGCTCGCCCGCCGGCCGCGTCTTGAAGCGACGGTGCACCCACAAGTACTGCGCCGGGTTCTTCCGGATTTCGCTCTCGATCCAGCGGTTCATCCGGGCGCTGTCGACGACCGGGTTGTCGCTCGGGAAATCGGCCCACGGCGGCTCGAAACGGACGCGGTAGCCCTGCCCGCCCGGCAGGATCTCGGCGATCACGGGCTGGACGACCATGTCGAGCGCCTTGGCCAGCCGCGACGGCGCGAGCAGCGTCGCCGCCATGACGCCGAAGAAGGGCACGAACGCCGCGTCGCGCGTGCCGAAGTCCATGTCGGGCAAGTTGAAGAAGCCATCGCCGCGCCGAATCGCCCGCATGAGCGCCTTGCCTGCCTCGTCGCGCGAGAAGATCTCGGCGTTGCCGAGGCGCAGCCGGCCGCGCCGGAGCGCCCGGTCAACGACGGCGTTGCTCTGCCGCTGGTAGATCGAGATGCCTTTTCGCTTCTGGAACAGCAGCACCGACGCGCCGGCGACGTCGAGCGCCATGAAGTGCGGGGCGAGCCACATCACGGGCCGCTCGCTCCGCTCGGCGAGACCGACGTCGCCCTCGACGCGGATCAGGCGGCGCAGCCGCGCCGGCGACGCGTACCAGAGCAGGCCGCGCTCGAGCAGGCTGCGGCCGAGCCAGCGGAAATGCTCTCGCGCGAGACGTGTTCGCTCTTCGGCCGAGAGCTCGGGGAAGCAGAGCTCGAGGTTGCGCAGGGCCACCTTGCGGCGCGACGGCACGACGTGCCAGCCGAGCCGGCCGAGGCCGCTGCCGAACACCGCCTGCAGGCCCAGGGGCAGCCAGTGGAACAGCCACAACGCCGCCAGCAGCAGGCGCGCGCTCAAGCTTTCGTCCTTCGCATTCGGTGGCATCCCTCCCGCTCGACGCTGGGCGCAGCGCATCGAGAGTATCGGATTGGAAGCGCCGAACCCGCCTAAGTCGGGGGCCGGATGCCGGTCGGAAGACTTCTATAATCAGCCCGTCGCCGAGTTACTGAACAACTTGCGGGGCGACGTTAAAAGAATCCTGCTAAAGCGTTCGCCGCTCCTCCAAAGCCCCGGCCGGCAACGCTCGATTTTCATCGCGGGCCGCCCGAATTGTCAGCACTGGAGCACAGCGTGTCGAACGACTTCCTCTTCACCTCCGAATCGGTCTCCGAAGGCCACCCCGACAAGGTCGCCGACCAGATCTCCGACGCCATCCTCGACGCGATCTTCAAGCAGGATCCGCGCTCC
>JBDSLQ010000283.1:0-7985 GCA_039916285.1 Caldimonas sp. | reverse complement strand
CGACGGCGCTCTGGATGAGCCGGCAGAAGATCCACGTGCCGATCTTCGGCCTGACCTCTCAGATCAAGAGCCAGCGGCGCATGGCCATGTACAGGAACGTCACGCCGCTCCTGATGCCGAACTTCGACGACCGCGACACCGCGCTTGGCCACGCCGAGCAGCTGCTCGTCGCCGCCGGCGTCCTGAAGCCTGGCGATACCTACGGCATCACCTGCGGGGAACCGATGGGCTACCCGGGCGGCACCAACATGCTGAAGGTGGTTCGCGTCGGCTGAAACACGCGGCGCGCGTCAGCGCAGCTTCATCGCGATGGCGGTGACGAACTGGGTGTCGCCCATGCCGACGATGCTGTCGTAGCGCTGCGTCACGCCGACGTTGACGCTGCAGAGCGGGCTCATCGCGATCGCTAGGCCGGTGTCGAGGATGCCGCGCACGCCCTCGCCGGCGCGGGTCGCCGGGAAGAGCGCGAGTCTCTGCCGGAACCATGTCTCGCCTTGCCAGCGATGCTGTGATTCCGCCACCAGCATCACGGTGATGGATTCGCTCATCGACTGGCTGCCGCTCCGCGACCAGAGCGCCTTGCCGCCGAAGCGCCAGCGGTTGTCGGGCGTCCCGAAAGCGCCTTCGCCGCCGATGTTGGCGGTCGCCGCGGTCGCCGTCGTCCCCGAGAGGTAGCTGGCGCCGACGCCGAGCGCATAGCGAATCGAGCCGTCGGGCTTCAGCAACGCCGACTGCGCGAGCGCGAGAGAAGGCAAGGCGGCGAGCGCACACGCGGCGAGCGATCGGCGAAGAGGCGGCATCGGTGCTCCTGGCGCGTCGGTGGCGTCGTGGCACGACCTCCCGGCGCTCGAGAATTCTGCGATCCGCCCGGCCGCCGTGCACGACCTCGGGCGAGAATGCCGTGATGAAAATCGCGCCGCCCGGCCTGACGATCGCCGACGTTCGCGCCGCCGCCGCGCGCCTCGGCGGCGAGGTCAGCGAGACACCGTGCCTGGCGTCACGAACGCTCTCGAAGATCTGCGGCTGCGACGTCTTCCTGAAGTTCGAGAACCTTCAGTTCACCGCCTCGTTCAAGGAACGCGGCGCGCTCAACAGGATGGCGCAGCTCACCGCCGCCGAGCGCGCCAAGGGCGTGCTCGCCGTCTCGGCGGGCAACCACGCCCAGGCGGTCGCGTACCACGCCGAGCGGATGGGAATCGCGGCGACGATCGTGATGCCTCGCTTCGCCTCGAGCGTGAAGGTGGAAAACACGCGCAACTTCGGCGCCGAGGTGGTGCTCGAAGGCGACACCTTCGAGGACGCGCGCGTCGCTGGCCTCAAGCTCGCCGAGGAGCGCGGCTATACGTTGGTCCATCCGTTCGACGACCTCGCCGTGATCGCCGGCCAGGGCACGGTGGCGCTCGAGATGCTCGCCCAGCAACCGGAGATCGACACCCTCGTCGTCGCGATCGGCGGCGGCGGCCTGATCGCCGGCATGGCGACAGCAGCGAAGGCGATCCGGCCCGACATCCACGTCGTCGGCGTGCAGACCGAGCGCTTCCCGGCGGCGTGGAATGCTATCCATGACGGCCAGCTCGAGAGCCGCCAGGCGACGATCGCCGACGGCATCGGCGTCAAGTCACCCGGCGCGCTGACGCTGCCCGTGATCCGCGCCCTCGTCGACGACGTCGTCCTCGTCTCCGAAGACGACATCGAGCAGGCGATCCTGATGTTGCTCGAGATCGAGAAGACCGTCGTCGAGGGCGCCGGCGCGGTTGGCCTCGCGGCGCTGATGAAGGAGCCCACGCGCTTCGCCGGCAGGAAGGTCGGCCTCGTCCTCTGCGGCGGCAACATCGAGCCCCTGGTGCTGGCCGAGATCATCGAGCGCGGCATGGTGAAGTCGGGCCGGCTGGTCCGCCTTCGCGTCGACATTCGCGACGTTCCCGGCGCGCTCGCCGAGGTCGCAACGCTGCTCGCCCGCCTCGGCGCCAACATCGACGAAGTGCAGCACCAGCGAGCGTTCACGTCGCTCTCTGTCGAGCGCGTCCAGATCGAGGTCGTCGTGCAGACGCGCGGCGCTGCGCATGTGCAGGCGATCCTCGAGGCGATGCGCGCCGAGGGATACGACGCCGAGCGCGTCGGCTGATCGCGCTGCCGCGCCCGTCATGCACCGGCGGCACCTTCTCGTCACCCCGGCATCTCTGCTGTTCGCGCAAGGTCCGCTCATGGCCGCCACTCGCCCTTCCTCCTCTTCGTTCGCCCGCGAGGAGGGCAGCGCGGTCGCGTTGGCACTGGCGATGGCCGAGGGGCGGGCGACGTCGGAGCGCGTGGTGCGCGATTGCCTGGCGCGGATCGAGGCGATCGACCGCCACGGGCCGCGCCTCTCCAGCGTCATCGAGCTGAACCCCGACGCGATCGCGATCGCCAGGGCGCTCGACCGCGAGCGCGAGGCCGGCCGCTTGCGCGGCCCGCTGCACGGCGTGCCGGTGCTCCTCAAGGACAACATCTCGACCGGCGACCGGATGAGCACGTCGGCGGGTTCGCTCGCGCTCGACGGCGTGCGCGCCGCGCGCGACGCGCACATCGTCAAGCGCCTGCGCGACGCCGGCGCGGTGATCCTCGCCAAGAACAACCTGAGCGAGTGGGCCAACATCCGCTCGACGCGTTCGGTGAGCGGCTGGAGCGCGCGCGGCGGCCTGACGCGCAACCCCTATGCGCTCGACCGCAGCCCGAGCGGGTCGAGCTCGGGCACGGCCGCGGCCGTCGCCGCGAGCATGGCACCGCTCGGCGTCGGCACCGAGACCGACGGCTCGATCGTCTCGCCGTCGTCGATCTGCGGCCTGGTCGGCCTGAAGCCGACGGTCGGTCGGCTGAGCCGCGACGGCATCGTGCCGATCTCGCCGACCCAGGACACGCCGGGCCCGATGACGCGCACGGTCGCCGATGCGGCCCTGCTCTACGCGGCGATGGCCGGGCGCGACGCTGCCGACGACGCGACGTCGGCGGCGCCCGGCGAGGCGGTGCCGGCCCGGATCGCGCTGCCCGACGACGCGCTGCGCGGCGCCCGGCTGGGCGTCGCGCGCGCCTACTTCAGCGGCTTCGACGAGCTCGACGCGTTGGTCGAGCAGGCGATCGTCGCGCTGAAGGGCGCGGGCGCCGAGATCGTCGATCCGGTCGACCTGCCGTTGCCGACCTACTCCGACGCGGAGTTGCGCGTCTTGCTTCACGAGCTGAAGGCGAGCCTGCCGCGTCACCTCGCGACCTTCGCGCCCGGCGCGAAGGTGAAGACGCTCGCCGACGCGATCGCCTTCAATCAGGTCAACCGCAAGCGCGAGATGCCGTGGTTCGGCCAGGAGCTGTTCGAGAGGGCGCAGGCGTTGGGCGGCCTCGACAGCAAGGAGTACCTCGACTCGCTCGCCGAGTGCCGCAAGGGTGCGCGCGAGGACGGCCTCGACCGCGTCTTGAAAGGGCAGCGGCTAGACGCCCTGATCGCGCCGACGGGCGGGCCGGCGTGGCTCATCGACCCGGTCAACGGCGACCACTCCGGCGCGAGCTTCTCGTCGCCAGCTGCCGTCGCCGGCTACCCGCACCTCACGGTGCCGGCCGGCTTCGTTCGCGGCTTGCCGGTCGGCCTGTCGTTCGTCGGCGCGGCCTGGAGCGAAGCGCGGCTGCTGGCGCTCGGCCATGCCTACGAGAAGATCACCGCCCATCGACGGCCGCCGCGGTTCGTCAAGCGGACGACACCGGACTGACACTGCACGCCACAATTCGACGGTGCTTTCGGATCAGGGGGCGAGTCGTCGCAGGAGGACGTACAGCCCCTCAACCGCTTCGCCTTGATCCTCACGGACCGGCGCGAGCTCCATGGCTTCGACCGCGAAGCCGTGCTGCGCGGCGAGGCGCCCGAGGTAGCGCTGCGAGTGCGCATAGCGAAGGCTCGGCAGGAGGCGTAGATCGACGCCGTCGCCGTCGAGCGCTTCGACCGAAAAGCAGAACATGCCGCGCGTCATTGAGCGCTCGAGCAGGTCGAACACCGGTTCCAGGTCACCGACGTAGATGAAGACGTCGGCTGCGAGGACGAGATCCCAGCGCTCGTCGCTCCGGGCGAGGAACTCGACGATGTCGGCGTGCTCGAGACGGTCGTAGACGCCGAGCGAGCGTGCCTTGTCGATCATTCGCGCCGACAGGTCGACGCCGGTCAGGCGCCCGACCATCGGCTTCACGAGGGGGCCGCACAGGCCGGTGCCGCAACCGAGGTCGAGCGCCGAGTCCCAGCGCGCGTCGCTGCCGCGCGCGCAGAGCAGATCGATAAGCCGGCGATGCGCCTGGTAGCCCAGCTCGCCGACGAGATGGCGGTCGAATTCGTCGGCGTAGCTGTCGAACAGCCCGGCGACGTACTCCCGCGGCGGCGTCGCCGGTGCCGTGCCGACACCGACCGAAGCGAGGTAGAAGTCGTGCACCTCGCGGTCCGCGCCGTGGCGCAACGCTTCGCCAAAGGCATGCGCCGCCTCGTCGAGCCGCTGCATCTCGCGCAGCATAGTGCCGCTGCCGCTCCACGCCGCCGCGTGACGGCAATCGATCGCCAGGAGACGCTGGAACGCCGCCAGCGCTTCATCCGCGCGGCCCAGCTGCGCCAGCGCCGTGGCGCGATGCAGCAAGGCATCGACGCTGTCGCGTTCGCCGGCGAGCGCCGAGTCGGCGCTCTGCAACGCGTCGCCGGGCCGCGCCAGTCGCAATTGCACCGCCGCGAGGTTGATCAGCGTCGAGGCGCGGCCCGGGACGAGTGCGAGCGAAGCCTGATAGTGGCGCTCGGCCTCGGCGAAGTCGCCGGCCTGCTGGCGGCCGAGCGCCGCGAAGAAGCGGGCCTTGGCCTGCTCGAAGGGATCGTCGACCAACCCCATGGGGCGCCGTCGGGTCTTACGCGAGCGCCGAGCGGTAGAGGGCGAGCAGCTTGCCCCAGGCGCGCTCCGCATCGGCGGGGCTGTAGATCGGCGCGCCCGCTTCGGTCGGCATGTCGGCGACGCACCAGCCATGGCGCGCGGGATAGACCTCGATCTCCGCCGGCACCTTGGCGGCGACGAAGCCGGCGCGGAGCTTGTCCTTCGCGTCGGGCTGGCGTTGATCGTCGTTGGCGGCAACGCCGACGTACATGCGGGCGCGGATCCGCGGCGCCAGCAGGTGGGGGCTGTCGGGCTTGTCGGTGACCAGGCCGCCGCCGTGGAACGACGCGCCGGCGCCGATCCGCTCGGGCAGCGCCGCCGCCGTTCGCATGACCAGCGCGCCGCCCGAGCAATAGCCTTGCGTTCCGATCTTGCGTGCGCGATCGACTTGCGGCTGGGCGTCGAGGAACGCAACGTAGACGGCGGCGTCCTTCTCGGCGGCGCCGACCGCGTTGATGGAGCCCATCAGCAGCCCGAGCTTGGCGCGCGTTTCCGGCGCGCTGAAGTCGACGTCTGCCGCGGTTTCGTACTGCGGGGCTTTGGCGACCCGGTAGAACGGGTTCGGCACCAGCACCGCGAAGCCCTCGCCGGCGAGACGCCGGCCGATCTCGCGCATCGCGGGGCGCAGGCCGAACGCATCGGGCCAGATCAGCACGCCGGGATGCCTCCCGCGTTGCGGGTGCATGAAGGTTGCATCGGACGTGCCGTCGGCGGTTTCGATCGAGATGTCGGTCTCGGTGACGGCGAGCGCGGCCTCGGCGTCGTGGGTCGCGGCGGCCAGCCCGGTGGCCATCGAGAGGGTGACGAAATCGCGCCGCGACAGCTCGCTGGGCGACGGTACTGGGCGCGGGGCCCGGGTCGGCTTGATCATGGCGGCTCGCAAGGGCGGATGGCGATGTCTGAAGATGATGCGGCAAGCGCCACACCCAAAATATTTTTTCGAACCGCCGTCGTTGATAACCTTGTGCATAACCCGGTTGAGATCTCCGCCGGACCTTGCGGGCTCCCGCTTTCGCGGCGGCGCCAACTTTTGAAGCAGCCGCAATGCGGCGCCGGAATCGGCCCGAACCGGGCTGTGCGGATCGCCGTCGCTCCGCTAACGTGCGGCCCATGTCTGCGCCATTCCACCCCCGCGGCCGGGTCCTGGCCGTCGACGATTCCTCGGTCATGCGCGAGATCCTGACCGCGTCGCTCGAGGCCGAGGGCTACAGCGTCGAGGCGGTCGACAGCGGCCATGCCGCCCTGGCGGCCGCGCAGCGCGAGAGCTTCGATGCAGTGATCCTCGACGTCGACATGCCCGGCATCGACGGCCTCGCGGTCGGGCGTGCGCTGCGTGGCGATCCGCGAACGCGAGAGTCGATGATCGCCATGCACACCAGCCTCGACGAGGCCGACGTCCGCACCGGGTTCGACGGCTACGACGTCTTCCTGCCCAAGCCGTGCAACGCGCGACTGCTCGGCGAATGCGTTGGCCGGATGATCCGCGATCGCGAGCAGCGGGTTCGCACGACTTTGTAGCCAAGCCGCGCTGACGAGGCGGACGGGTCAGCCGGCGCGCGCCAGGCAGCGCTGGTAGCGTTCGTCGACCCGGCGCGCGAACCACTCGGTCGTCAGCGGCCGCGTGATCTTCGGGCTGTGCAGGCGGATGCGCGGCAGCACGGAGTGCGGCACGGCGCGCTTCGCGGTCTGCGTTGCAAGCTCGAAGACGCGTGCGTAGAGGCGCGTCTGCTCAAAGTCGGCACGGGCCTCCTGCTCGAGCGCGCGCCGGATCTCCATGTCGCTCAGCGCCAGCCCCGGAGCGAGCGAGCGGACCGCAGCCTCGGTGCTGCCCGGCTTCGTGCGGTCGCCGCCGGGGACGACCAGATCGCCGTCGAGGTCGAGCGCGATGCCCGACGCGAGGCTCACCGCGTTCTGGAACGCGGCATTGCGGCTCGCGTACTGGCCGGCGTTGAAATCGGCGAAGCGGTAGATCGGCTGGTCGTAGCCCGCCGGATAGTCGAGCAGGTGGGCGATGCCGAAATAGAGGCCGCCGCGGCGCGTGAACACCTCGTCGCGGATCGAGCCCGCGAGCCGATACGGATACGCGCGCGAGCGAGTGTGGGACTCGGCGAAGTCGATGCTCACCTGCATCGGCCCGCCCGTGCGCACCGGGTTGTATCCCGAGAAGAAGCGCTGGCCCAGCGGGACCTGGGCGATGAAGTCCTCGAACAGGTCGCTCAGCTCCCTCTCGGTCCTGGCCGCGTCGATTCGCTCGCTGTAGGTGCGGCTGTCGGGCGAACGCAACTGCAGCGCGCCCTGGACGAGCAGCTTCGGCACGCCGGCGCGTTCGGCACGCCGGTCGATCTCGTCACGAGCGATCCTGCCGAGGCCGGGCACGCTCGGATCGGCGCGATAGGTCGACTCCTGCTCCGTGACGGCGAGCACGGCGCAGACGTTGGAGCTGCTCGGCTCGATGCGCAGCGCGGTGAACGCGGCGTAGATGTCGACCGCCCAGCCCGGCCGATCGGGAACGCTCGTCGGCAAGAGCGCGACGATCCTGGCGCGGATGTCTTCCGGGCGCGCCGGTGCAGTCGGGCCGGGCCCCGACGCGCAGCCCGCGAGGAGAGCGAGCGCGAGCGACAGCGTCGAGACCGGGTGGGCGATTCGCATGGGCCGAGAGCGTAGCCCGATCACAAGGAGCCTTCGAATGCGGGCTCAGGCGGCGCCGAGCCTCTAGGGCTTGATGCGGCTGCTGTATTCGTTGGTGAACACGTCGGCCAGGACCATCGGCTTGTCGGGCTTGCTGGTCGCGAAGGTGATGTCCATCGTCTTCTGCATCAGCTCGGGCTCGATCCAGCCCAGGCCGTGCTTGCTCGAGCGCTCGGTCACGCACAGGTCGAGGATCGCCGGCATCGTCGCCAGCAGCGTCGTGCGGTCGAGGCCGGCCACCTGCTCGACCATCGCGTCGATCGACGCGGCGGGGTTCGCCTTGGCGTCGCGCCAGCCCTTGTGCGTCGCGCGCAGGAAGCGCTCGATCAGCTTCGGGTTCTTCTTGACCAGGTCGTTGTTGACGAAGTAGGTGTGGCC
>JBDSLQ010000282.1:0-16301 GCA_039916285.1 Caldimonas sp. | reverse complement strand
GAAGCCGAGCATGGTCGCGCCGAGGCCGACGGCGATGCGTGCTTCGTTCATCATGTGGAACATGCAGCGCAGCCCCTGCCCCGGCTCGCCGACGAGGTAGCCGACGGCGCCGGCCCCGGCGCCGTCCAGGCCGCCGCCGTTGCCGGCGCGAACCGGGAACTTGCCCTCGCCGAAGTTGAGCAGCGTGTTCGGAATGCCGCGGTAGCCGAGCTTGTGATTGAGGCCGGCGAGGGCGACATCGTTACGCTCGCCGGTGAGCTTGCCGTCGGTGCCGACCAGCTTCTTCGGCACGATGAAGAGCGATATGCCGCGCGTTCCCGGCACGAGCTTGCCGTCGTCGCCGGGGATCTTGGCGAGAACAAGGTGAACGATGTTCTCGGTGATCTCGTGCTCGCCGTTCGAGATCCACATCTTGTTGCCGCGCAGGCGGTAGCGCGGGCCGAGCGGATCGCTCGCGAAATCGACGCCGTCGGGGACGGCGCGCGTGACGATGTCGGAGAGACTGGAACCCGCCTGCGGCTCCGACAGGCACATCGTTCCGGAGAAGCGGCCCGAGAATTCGTTTCTGGCAAACACTGCCTGCTGCGCCGGCGTACCGTGCGCCATCAGGAGGTTGGCGTTGCCGCTGGTCAGCATGCCGCCGCCGCCGATGCCGATGCCGGCTTTCGAGAAGAAGCTGTTCGCGGCCATCTCGAGGGTGCACGGCAGCTGCATGCCGCCGATCTCGTAGTCCTGCGCGGCGGCGAGCATTCCCGATTCGAAGTAGGCCTGCGCCGCCGCATGGCTCGCCTCGGGCAGGTGCACCTTTTCGCCGTCGAACCACGGCTCTTCGGTGTCGGCGAGACGATTGAACGGCGCGAACTTCTCGCGCGCGATTCGCTCGCAGGTGTCGAGGACCGAATCGAAGGTCTCGCGCGAGTGCTCGGCGAAGCGCGGCCGCTCGCTCAGCAGCTCGACGTCGAGCCAGTCGTAGAGGAGAGAGTCGACGGTCTGCCGGTAGCTCATGAACGGCGTGTCGGGTCGGGCGCTGCGTCCATGGAGGTCCCGATCACAACACCTCGAACACCCCGGCCGCGCCCATGCCGCCGCCGATGCACATCGTGACGACGACGCGCTTGGCGCCGCGCCGCTTGCCTTCGATGAGCGCGTGGCCGGTCAGGCGCTGGCCGCTGACGCCGTAAGGATGACCGACCGCGATAGCGCCGCCGTCGACGTTGAGCTTGTCCATCGGAATGCCGAGCTTGTCGGCGCAGTAGAGCACCTGCACCGCGAACGCCTCGTTGAGCTCCCAGAGATCGATGTCAGCGACCGTCAGGCCCAGGCGCTTCAGGACCTTCGGCACCGCGAACACCGGGCCGATGCCCATCTCGTCGGGCTCGCAACCGGCAACGGCGAAGCCGAGGAAGCGGCCGAGCGGCTTCAGGCCCCGCTTGCCCGCGAGCGCCTCGTTCATGACGACGACCGCGCCGGCACCGTCGCTGAACTGGCTGGCGTTGCCGGCGGAGATCACGCCGCCCGGGATCGCCGGCTTGATGTCCTTGATGCCTTCGTAGGTCGTTCCGGGGCGGATGCCTTCGTCGGCGCTGATCGTCACTTCCTTGGTGCGCAGGCCGAGCTGCGCATCGGCCACGCCGGCGAGCGTCGTCACGGGGATGATCTCGGCATCGAAGCGGCCAGCGTCGCGGGCCGCCGTCGCCTTCTGCTGGCTCTCGGCGCCGTAGCGGTCCATTCGCTCGCGCTCGATCTTGTAGCGCTTGGCGACCTGCTCGGCCGTCTGCAGCATGTTCCAGTAGATCGTCGGCTTGTGCTCGACCAGCCAGGGGTCGGCGAGCATGTGCTTGTTGGCTTCGTTCTGCACGCACGAGATCGACTCGACGCCGCCGGCGACGACGACGTCGTTCTCGCCGGCGATGACGCGCTGCGCCGCCATCGCGATCGTCTGCAGGCCGCTCGAGCAGAAGCGGTTCACGGTCATGCCGCTGGTCGTGATCGGCAGACCGGCACGCAACGCGATCTGGCGTGCGATGTTGCTGCCGGTCGCGCCCTCGGGGGTGGCGCAGCCCATGATCACGTCATCGACCTCCGCCGCGTCGATGCCGGCGCGCTCGACGGCGGCCTTGACGGCATGCCCGCCCAGGGTCGCGCCGTGGGTCATGTTGAAGGCGCCCTTCCAGCTCTTGGCAAGCGGGGTGCGGGCGGTGGAAACGATCACGGCGCTGGTCATGGCGTGTACTCCGGAATGGGCTCTCTCCTCCAGCAGGAGAGGGCTAGATGAGGTCGTGTCAGCTGAACGACTTGCCTGCGGCGGCGAGCTTGGCGAGCAGCGGCGCCGGCTGCCAGAATTTCTGATCGTCGTGCGGATTGGCGGCGAAGCGCTTCATCGACTGGGCGACGTTGAACAAGCCTTGCTGGTCGGCGTAGTTCATGGGCCCGCCGCGGTGCAGCGGGAAGCCATAGCCGGTCAGGTAGACCATGTCGATGTCGCTGGCGCGCATCGCGATGCCCTCGTCGACGATCTTCGCGCCTTCGTTGGCGAGCGCGTAGACGAGGCGATGGACGATCTCGTCGTCGCTGATCTTCCTCGCCGTGATGCCGAGCTCGGCGCGGTGCTTCTCGATCATGTCGGTGACGGCCTGGCTCGGGATCGCGTCGCGCTTGCCGGCAACGTAGTCGTACCAGCCGGCACCCGTCTTCTGGCCGAAGCGGCCCATCTCGCAGAGCAGGTCGGCGGTCTTCGAATAGCGGATGTCGGGCTTCTCGACGTAGCGGCGCTTCCTGATGTACCAGCCGACGTCGTTGCCGGCGAGATCGCCCATGCGAAACGGCCCCATCGCCATGCCGAACTTCTCCATCGCCTTGTCGACTTGTTGCGGCGTCGCGCCCTCCTCGAGCAGGAAGCCGGCCTGGCGCGAGTACTGCTCGATCATGCGATTGCCGATGAAGCCGTCGGTGACGCCGGAGACGACGGTCGTCTTCTTGATCTTCTTTCCCAGCTGCATCACGGTCGCGAGGACGTCCTTCGCGGTCTTCTTGCCGCGCACGACCTCTAGCAGCTTCATCACGTTGGCCGGGCTGAAGAAGTGCATGCCGATCACGTCTTCGGGGCGCTTGGTGAAGGTGGCGATCTTGTCGAGGTCGAGCGTCGAGGTGTTAGAGGCAAGGATCGCACCGGGCTTCATCACCTCGTCGAGCGTCTTGAAGACCTGCTCCTTGACGCCCATGTCCTCGAACACCGCCTCGATGACGAGGTCGGCATCCTTCAGGTCGTCGTACTTGAGCGTCGTCGACAAGAGGCCGATGCGCTCGTCGAGCTTGTCCTGCTTGAGCTTGCCTTTCTTGACCTGCGCCTCGTAGTTCTTGCGCATGATGCCGACGCCCTTGTCGAGGGCTTCCTGCTTCATCTCGAGCATCACGACCGGAATGCCGGCATTGAGGAAGTTCATGGCGATGCCACCGCCCATCGTGCCGGCGCCGATCACCGCGACCTTCCTGATGGCGCGCGTCGGCGTGTCGACCGGGACGTCGGGAATCTTGGTCGTCGCGCGCTCGGCCATGAAGGCGTGACGCAAGGCCTTCGATTCGGGCGTCATCAGCAGCGCGAGAAAAATCTCGCGCTCGAACTTCAAGCCGTCCTCGATACCCATCCTGGTCGACGCGGCAACGGCTTCGACGCACTTGAGCGGCGCCGGGAAGTTCCTCGCCATCGCGCCGACCGTGTTGCGTGCAAACTGGAAGTAGGCGTCGGCATTCGGGTATGTGATCTTCAGATCGCGGACGACGGGCAGCGGCCGTTCATCGGCCTTCTCGCGCGCGAAGGCGACAGCCGCATCGACGACGTCGCCCTCGACGATTTTGTCGAACAGCTTCTGACCTGGCAGCTTGGCGAGCATCTCGCTCTTCACCGGCTCGCCGCTGACGATGAGGTTGAGCGCGGTCTCGACGCCGAGCACGCGCGGCAGGCGCTGGGTACCGCCCGCGCCGGGGATGAGTCCGATCTTGACCTCCGGAAAACCGACCTGCGTGCCGGCCGCGGCCACCCGGTAATGACAACCGAGCGCGACCTCGAGCCCGCCGCCCATGACGACGCTGTGGATCGCCGCGACGACCGGCTTCGGGCTTTGCTCGAACGCGCGGATGATGCTTGGCAGCCCGGGCTCGGAGATCGCCTTCGGCGAGCCGAACTCGCGGATGTCGGCGCCGCCCGAAAACGCCTTGCCGGCTCCGGTGAGGACGATCGCCTTGACGCTGGCGTCGGCCAGCGCGCGGCTCGTCCCGTCGACGATGGCGCGGCGCGTCTCATAGCCGAGGCCGTTGACCGGCGGGTTGTCCATCGTGATGACGGCGACTTCGCCGCGCAGCTCGTAGTTGGCGCTCATGTCAGGTCCCCGGGAAGTGTCCGCCGCGGTCGGGCGGAACAAAAGAACGTTCGTTCGATTCTAGGTTTTTTCGCCGCCGACGCGGCGTCCCCGCCAGGGGCGGCACGGGCTCAGACCTCCAGCCACTCCTTGCGGATTTCGGCATTGGCGAGCAGCGTCGTCGGCGTTCCCTCGAAGACGATCGAGCCGTGACCCATGACATAGCAGCGCTCGGAGATCTGCAGCGCGATCGTCAGCTTCTGCTCCACCAAGAGGACCGACACCCCCCGCGTCTTGAGCGTGTTCAGATACTCGGCGACGAGCTCGACGATCTTCGGCGCGAGGCCTTCGGTGGGCTCGTCGATCATGATCAGGTCGGGGTCGCCCATCAGCGTGCGGCAAAGCGTGAGCATCTGCTGCTCGCCGCCCGAGAGGACGCCGGCCTCGGTGTCGGCGCGCTCCTTCAGGCGCGGGAACATGCGGTACATGTCGTCGAAGCTCCAGCGCGGCTTCACCTTGGCGCCGCCCTTTCCCCTCTTTTCACCGAGTTGCAGGTTCTCGTGCACGGTCAGCTCGGGAAAGATGTCGCGGTTCTCCGGCACGTAGCCGATGCCGCGGTGGGCGATGTCGAAGGTCTTGTGGCCCAGGATCTCCTCGTTGCGCAGGCGAATCGAGCCTTCGCCGCGCACCAGGCCCATGATCGTGCGGATCGTCGTCGACCGGCCGGAGCCGTTGCGTCCGAGCAGGCTGACGATCTCGCCCTCGCCGACGCGCATGTCGACGCCGTGCAGGATGTGGCTCTTGCCGTAGTAGGCGTGCAGGCCGGCGAGCTCGAGCATGGTCGTGGCCTCGCTCAGGCGTGCTCGGCGACCGAGCCGAGATACGCTTCCTGGACGCGCGCGTTGGCGCGCACCGCCTCGGGGACATCGAAGGCGATCACCTCGCCGTAGACGAGGACGGCGATCTTGTCGGCCAAGCCGAAGACGACGCCCATGTCGTGCTCGACCGTGAGCAGCGTCTTGCCGACCGTGACCTCGCGGATCAGCTCGACGAAGCGGCCGGTCTCGCTCTTGCTCATCCCGGCCGTCGGCTCGTCGAGGAGGACGACCTCCGCGCCGCCGGCGATGGTGATGCCGATCTCGAGCGCGCGCTGCTCGGCGTAGGTGAGGTTCATCGCCAGCGTGTCGCGCTTGTTCTCGAGGCGGATCATCGCCAGCAACTGCTCGGCGCGCTCGTTGGCGTCGCGCAGATCGGCGAGGAACTTCCAGAACGCGTAGCGGTATCCCATCGACCAGAGCAGACCGCAGCGCAGGTTCTCGAACACCGACAGGCGCCCGAATATGTTGGTGATCTGGAAGCTCCGCGCCAGGCCGAGGCGGTTGACCTCGTAAGGCTTGAGGCCGTCGATTCGCTTGCCCTTGAGCAGGATCTGTCCGCTCGTCGGCGCGAAGCGGCCGCTGATGAGATTGAAGAGCGTCGACTTGCCGGCGCCGTTCGGGCCGATGATGGCGACGCGCTCGCCGGGAGCCACGGCGAGATCGGTGCCGCGGATGATCTCGGTCTTGCCGAACGACTTGCGCAGGTCCTTGAGCTCGATCGCGCAGGATCCCTCGCTCACGACGGCTCCTTGAATGTCATCGTCGCCTCGATCTCGCCCTGGATAAGGCCCCATTCGATGGCAAAGCGGCGGCGCACGAACTCGAATGCAGCGAAGCCGATCGCGGCGACGGCGAGCGCGCCGAGCCAGCTCGCTACCGAGTGCGTGTCGAGCGTGAGGCCAAGAAAACCCAGGGTGGAGCCGCTGGTCTGGGCGAGCTGGAGGTGATAGACGAGCTCGATCAGGGCCGCGAGGCCGGCGAGCATCACCAGAGCGGTCGCCGTGAGCAGCGCGTACCAGCGCCAGAGCCGGTGCAGCTTCTTGTGCGCGGCGACGCGCAGATTCATCATGATCAGGCTGGCGATGCCTCCCGGCGCGTACATCACCATGAAGAGGAAGATCAGGCCGAGGTAGAACTGCCACGCCTTGGTCAGCTCGGAGAAAAGACCGAAGCCGAGCACCATCAGGATGCCGCCGATGATCGGGCCGAAGAAGAAGATCGCACCGCCGAGAAAGGTGAACAGCAGGTAGGCGCCCGAACGCGCGGCGCCGACGACCTCGAAAGTGGCGATCTCGAAATTGAGCGCGTACATGCCGCCGGCGACGCCGGCGAAGAAGCCGGCGATGATGAACGAGAGGTACCGCACGCGCTGCGTGCTGTAGCCGATGAACTCGACGCGCTCCGGGTTGTCGCGCACCGCATTCAGCATGCGGCCCAGCGGCGTCCGCGTGAATGCGTACATCGCCGCAGTGCAGATCAGGGTGTAGAAGGCCAGCAGGTAATAGACTTGGATCTGCGGTCCGTAGGTGATGCCCATGAAGGGCTTGCCGCCCGTACGGTTGGCCGAGACGCCGCCCTCGCCGCCGAAGAACTCGGGAATCATCAGCGCCATCGCCGTCACCAGCTCGCCGATGCCGAGCGTGATCATCGCGAACGGCGTACCCGCCTTCTTGGTCGTCACGTAGCCGAGGACGACGGCGAAGCCCATGCCGGCGATGCCGCCGACGAGGGGGATCAGGCTGACCGGAATCGGGAAGGTGCCGTTGCCGATGCCGAGGAGCGCGTGGACAGCGACGAAGGTGCCGAGCCCGGTGTAGACGGCATGGCCGAAGCTGAGCATGCCACCTTGCCCGAGCAGCATGTTGTACGAGAGGCAGGCGACGATGGCGATGCCGACCTGCGACAGCATCGAGATGCCGAGGCCGCTCGGGAAGGCGAGCGGCGCCAGCGCCATGACGAGCGCGAAACCGCCCCAGACGACGAGGCGGCCGGTCGGCAGGCGCCGGGGCCGCGACGCGGCCGCAGCGGCGGCGGGAGCGACGCTCGCGTCCATCAGCCTTCCCGCGTGCCGAGCAGGCCCTTCGGGCGGAAGATGAGGATCAGCACGAGCAGCAGATACGGCAGGATCGGCGCGACTTGCGAGATCGTCAGCTTCAGCAGCGAGTGGTCGGAGCCGTCCACGCCGATGCCGAGCGGCTTCAGCAGGTCCATCACCGAATAGTCGATCGCCACCGCGAACGTCTGCAGGATGCCGATCAGGAGAGAGGCCACGAACGCGCCGGCGAGCGATCCCATGCCGCCGACGACGACCACCACGAAGATCACCGACCCGACCGTCGCCGCCATCGCCGGCTCGGTGACGAAGGTCGTGCCGCCGATCACGCCGGCCAGCCCCGCGAGCGCGGCGCCGGCGCCGAAGACGAGCATGAACACGCGCGGCACGTTGTGGCCGAGCGATTCGACCATCTCCGGATGCGTCAGCGCGCTCTGGATGACGAGGCCGATGCGCGTCCGGGTCAGCAGCAGCCAGAGCGCGACCAGCATCGCCAGGGCAACCAGCATCATGAAGCCGCGCGTCGCCGGGAACGGCGAGCAGACGACGCGCACCGCCGCGTCGGCGCTCGCGCACATCGCCGCGGGCACGGCGCCGGCAACGACCCGCAGGCCGTCGACCGACGAGTTGATGAGCGTGAACGCCGGCCCGCGCAGGCTCTCCGGCGGCGGGAACTCGACCGCCGTGCGGCCCCATATCAGGAGCACGAGCTCGATGATCACGAACGACAGCCCGAACGTGATGAGCAGCTCGGGCACATGGCCGAACTTGTGGACGCGGCGCAGACAGAGCCGTTCGAACGCTGCACCGAGGACGCCGACCACGACCGGCGCGATCACCAGCGCGGGCCAGAAGCCCGTGAACTTCGAGATCGAGTACGCGATGTAGGCGCCGATCATGTAGAAGCTGGCGTGGGCGAAATTGAGAACGCCCATCATGCTGAAGATCAGCGTCAGGCCCGAGCTGAGCATGAACAGCAAGAGGCCGTAGCTCAGGCCGTTCAGCATCGAGATGGCGAAGAACTCCATGCGCAAGCTCAGTGTCTACAAACCGAAAGGCCCGACGCGAGCGCCGGGCCTTTCCGCATCAGCGCCGCGATCTCAGGCGCCGGGCCGTTTCATCTGGCAGCTGGTGGGCGTGCTCGAGACGTAGTTGGGATACTCGGCCACCGGAGCAAGCGTCATGCCGGTGTTCTCGGGGCTGTACTTGTACTTCGCGTCGGCCTTCTGCCAGACCGTCATGTAGAGCGGCTGCTGCAGCTGGTGATCGCTCTTTCTCATCTCGACCTCGCCGCCGAACGAGCTCTTGAACTTCAAGCCTTCCATCGCCAGCGCGACCTTGACCGGATCGGTCGACTTGGTCCGCGCCATCGCCTGCGTCAGCACCTCGAGGATGCGGGTGATCGAGCCGGTGTAGTAATCGTCGTTGTACTTGGCCTTGAAGCCGGCCATGTCCTTGTCGGTCTCGCCACCCATGTTGTAGTGGGCATAGGCGACCTGGAAGACCTTGCCGGCGCCGTTCTGGCCCAGCGCCGTCGGCGTTCCGGTGACTCCGGTGTAGTAGGTGAAGAACTTGCCGGTGTAGCCGCCCTCGACCGCCGCCTTGACCAGCAAGGCGAGGTCCGAGCCCCAGTTGCCGGTGACGACGGAGTCGGCGCCCGACGCCTTGATCTTGGCGATGTAAGGGGCGAAGTCGCGCACCTGCGCCAGCGGATGCAGATCTTCGCCGACGATCTCGATGTCGGGACGCTTTCTCTTCAGGTACTCCTTGCCGAACTTCGCGACCTGCTGGCCATGCGAGTAGTTCTGGTTCAGCAGGTAAACCTTCTTGATGTCCTTCTGATCCTTCATGAAGGTCGTCATCGCCTCCATCTTCATGGTCGTGTCGGCGTCGAAGCGGAAATGCCAGAAGCTGCACTTGCTGTTGGTCAGATCCGGGTCGACCGCAGCCTCGTTCAGGAAGATGACTTCCTTGCCGGGGTTGCGCTCGTTGTGCTTGTTGATGGCGTCGATCAGCGCCAGCGCCACCGACGAGCCATTGCCCTGGATGATGTAGCGGATGCCCTGGTCGGTCGCCGACTTGAGGGCGTTCAGGCTTTCCGTCGGCGACAGCTTGTTGTCGATGCCGAGGATCTCGAACTTGACGCCGGCCGGGTTGCCCTGGTTGAACTTCTCGATCATGTACTGCCAGCTCTTCAGCTGGTTGTTGCCGACGGGCGCCATCAGGCCCGAGAGCGGATCGATCCAGGCCATGCGGACCACCTGGCCCTCCAGCGGCCTGGCGGCGGCGGCGGCGGGCTTGGCCTGCGCCGATGCCGAGCCGGCGAAAGCGCCAAGCGCGACGCCGATGCACGCGGCGAGCGCGCTGGTGCCGAGCATTCGGGTGGGGGTGTTCATGGTTTCTCCTGGCCTGCAAAAGTGATTCGTGCGGAAGTTAACGGATGTGACCGCCCGGCGGTTACAGGGACTTCCCCGAAAGCCCACCGAACGCCTGCCGGGCGGCGATAGACTTCCGCAGCGCCCGGCGCACGCACCGGCCGCCGGCCGCATGACAGGAGCTCAATGAAGCTGCTTCTCGACTTTCTCCCCATCATCCTGTTCTTCGGCGTCTTCAAGTTCGCCGACATGAATGCCGAGGCCGCGGCTCGCTTCGCGAGCGAGCACCTCGGCTTCGCTGTTTCCGGAGGCGTCGTCGGCATCGACGAGGCGCCGGTGCTGCTCGCCACCGTCGTCGTGATGGTGGCGACCCTGATGCAGATCGGCATCCTCGTCCTGATGCGCCGCAAGGTCGACACGATGCTGTGGGTGACGTTCGGCCTGATTGCCGTGCTCGGCGGTGCGACGATCTGGTTCCACGACCCGACCTTCATCA
Organism: Caldimonas sp.; assembly: GCA_039916285.1. GTDB lineage: Bacteria > Pseudomonadota > Gammaproteobacteria > Burkholderiales > Burkholderiaceae_C > Schlegelella_A. The sequence continues at coordinate 6,144 of JBDSLQ010000282.1, read as the reverse complement.
AATGGAAGCCGAGCGTGCTCGACTGGGTGATGGCGCTCGCCCTCTGGCTGAGCCAGGCGGTGTGGGGCAAGAACCTGCTGCAGATGCTCGTCGGCGGCCAGCTCGATTTGCCGAAAGCGGTCTGGCAGCGGCTGAACCTCGCCTGGATCGCCTTTTTCATCGCCATGGGCATCCTCAACCTGTGGGTCGCCTACACGTTCTCGACCTCGGCGTGGGCGACCTTCAAGGTGTTCGGCCTGACCGGCCTGATGCTGGCGTTCATGGTTGCCCAGGGTTTCTACATCTCGCGCTTCCTGAACGATGAGGAGGCTCCGAAGGAAGCGCCGGGCACCCTGCCCGTCGCCGGTGTCGGGCCCGACTCGCGGTGAGCGTCTCGGGCGCCGAGATCGAGGCGACGTTGCGCGCCACGTTCGCTCCGGATTCGCTGACCGTCGTCGACGACAGCCACCTTCACGCCGGCCACGCCGGCGCGCGCGAAGGCCGTCACTTCAGCGTCTCGATCACCAGCGCCCGCTTCGAAGGCCTTGGCCGCGTCGATCGCCATCGCCTCGTATATGATGCCCTGCACCCCTTGATGCAGCGCGGCATTCACGCCCTGGCGATCGACGCCCGCGCCCCGCAATCGCGCTGAAGCGCGCACTGGCGGCCGGGCAACCCGGGCTTTCCCTTCGTTTCGTTCCTCAACATCGTTCCGCCGGAAAGGCACGTTCCACCATGAAGAAGAGCTTTGTTGCCGCGGGCATCCTGCTCGTCGCCGGACTGGCGCCACTCGCCGCGCAGTCGCAGAACATCGCCGTCGTCAACGGCAAGCCGGTGCCGAAGGCCCGCGTCGACACCATCGTCACCCAGGTCCAGAAGCAGGCCGCTTCGCGCAACCAGCAGGTCCCGCCCGATCTCGAGAAGATGGTCCGCGACAAGGTCGTCACCGACGAGATCCTGAGCCAGGAAGCGGAGCGGCGCGGCCTCGGCGGCTCGCCCGAGTACAAGGCGCAGATGGAGCTCGCGCGCCAGAGCATCCTGATCGGCCTGCTCGCCCAGGACATCGACAAGAAGGCATCCGTCAGCGACGCCGACGTCCAGAAGGAATACGACAAGTTCAAGACGCAGGCGAGCGGCACCGAGTACAAGGCGCGCCACATCCTGGTCGAGAAGGAAGACGAGGCCAAGGCCATCGTCGCGCAGCTGAAGGCCGGCGCCAAGTTCGAGGACCTCGCCAAGAAGAGCTCGAAGGACCCGGGCTCGGCGCCGAACGGCGGCGATCTCGACTTCGCCAGCCCGGCGTCGTATGTCCCGGAGTTCTCGCAGGCCATGGTCGCACTGAAAAAGGGCGAGTACACCGACACGCCGGTGAAGACGCAGTTCGGCTTTCACGTCATCAGGCTCGAGGACACGCGCGCTGCGCAGTTTCCGCCGATCGCCGACGTCAAGGCGCAGATCCAGCAGCGCCTTGCGCAGCAGAAGGCGCAGGCGTTCCGCGACGAGTTGCGCGCGAAGGCGAAGACGGACTACAAGTTCACGAACTGACCAAAGGTCAGGCCGTGAATCCCGAGCGCAGCGAGGGATCTTCCGGCAGGTCGACACTCACCCGCCCGGCCTCGATGCGCAGCTGCTGATCGCAGCGCGCGGCGAGCCCAGGGTCGTGGGTGACGAGTACGAGCGTCGTCCCCGCCTCGCGGTTGAGCTCGAGCATCAGCGCCATCACGGTTTCGCCGGTGGCGAAGTCGAGGCTGCCGGTCGGCTCGTCGGCCAGAAGCAGCATTGGCCTCACGACGAAGGCTCGCGCCAGCGCGACGCGCTGTTGCTCGCCGCCGGAGAGGACGCGCGGGTAGTGGCGCAGGCGCTCGCTCAAGCCCACGCGACGGAGCATCTCGGTCGCCATCGGCCGCGCGTCGGCACGGCCCTGCAGCTCGAGCGGCAGCATGACGTTCTCGAGCGCGTTCAAATTGCCGAGCAGCTGGAAGCTCTGAAACACGAAGCCGACCTTGGCGGCGCGGACCGCGGCGCGCTCGTCCTCGCCGATCGCGAACAGATCGACGCCATCGAGGCGGACGGTCCCGGTGGTCGGCGTGTCGAGCCCGGCGATCAGCGACAGCAAGGTGCTCTTGCCCGATCCCGATGCGCCGACGATGGCGACCGAGCGTTGCCGCGGCAGGGTGAAATCGATCTCGTGGAGAATCGTCAGCGTGCCGGTGGAGTCCTGCACTTTCTTGGTGAGACGCTCGACGGCAATGATGGGTTCGGACATGAAGGGCGATGGGTTCTCGGCAGCGGCGTCGACGCGCCGGCGTTGGGTCGCGCACTGTAGCGTGGCGCTTGTCGGCGCCGCGGTGCTGGCGCCGATGCCCTCATGGGCGGCTCTCGGCCAGCGGCCGGTCCTGATCGTCGGCGACAGCCTCTCGGCGGAATACGGCATCGTCCGCGGCAGCGGCTGGGTCGCGCTTCTCGAGCAGCGCCTGGCGCGGGAGCGGCTCGATGCGAAGGTTGTCAACGCGAGCATCAGCGGCGACACGACGGCCGGCGGGCTGGCGCGGTTGCCGGCCCTGCTGCGCGATCGCAAGCCTGGCGTCGTCGTGATCGAGCTCGGCGGCAACGACGCGCTGCGCGGCCTGCCGATCGATACGACGCGCGCCAACCTGCAGGCGATGGCGCGGCTGGCCAAGGCCGCGGGGGCTAAGGTTCTCATCCTCGGCATGCAGCTGCCGCCGAACTACGGCCGCTCCTACGGCGACCGCTTCGCGGCGATGTTCGCCGACGTCGCGCGCAGCGAAGGTGCGGCGCTGGTGCCGTTCATGCTGAAGGGCGTCGCCGATATTGCGCAGCCCGAGTCGATGTTCCAGGCCGACCGCATCCATCCGCTGGCGAGCGCGCACCCGGTCATCCTCGCCAACGTCGGGCCGGTGCTGGCGCCGCTCCTCAAGTAGCGAGCGGCGGCGCCGGCGGCCGCCGGCGCTTCTATTTCTGCTTCTCGGCCTTGTCCTCGCGGCGCTCTTCGCCGCGGCCGCGCGGGGCTTCCGGACGTTGCATCCGGCCCTCGCCTCCACCGCCGCGCTGGGCTTCGGCAGGGCGACCTTCGGGCCCGCGTTGCTGCACCACGGGCGGCGCGACCGCGACCGGCGGTGCAACCGCGGCCGGCGGCGCGACGACGGCGGCGCGCGGCGCGACAACGGGCGGCGGCGGCGGCGCGACGGCGGGCCGGGGAACGACAACCGGCGCCTCGGGAGCACGATTGACCGGCGCCGGCCGCTGCGATTCGGCTGCTCGCGGCGCGTCCACCGGGCGCGGCGGGACGCCGCGCTGAGGCAGCGCTCCCGGCGGGATGCCCCCCTGCGGGATCGCGCCTTGCGGAATCTGGCCCGGCGCCGCTTCGCGCGCCGCGCCATACGGTGGCCCGCTCATCGAGCGCTGGCCGCGACCTTCGCCACCCCCGTCGTTCGGCGCTCCGCGCATGCCACGCCCCTCGCCTGCGGCGCCCTCGATTGGCGCCCGCAGCTCCCGGCCCGGCAGACCGCGCGGCCCAACCGTCTCGACCGGTGGTGAGTTGCGCTGGACCGGGCTCGGCGGCGCGACGCGTTGCGTTGCTTGCGGCTGGCCGCTCTCGCCCTCGCCGCGCGCGTCACCACGAAAGCGCCGCCTGCCCGTATCGGGCTCGCCCATGCCGCGCGCGCCCACCGGCGGCCCGGCCGTCGGCGCGGGATTGAGCGGCTGCGTGGCGCGAGCTGGCGGCGGTGCGACAGCTTGCGGCGCCACCGGCACGGCGGCGGGTGGCGGCGCGACGGCTTGCGGCGCGACCGGCGCCGCGGTGGGCGGTGTCACGCCGGGCGCGGCCGCCTGCGGCGTCGCGGCGCGAGGTTCGACGACGCCGGGGCCGCCACGTCGGTCGCCGGGACGAATGCCGTCGGGTCGCTCGCCGGAACGAAAGTCCGGCCGGCCCTCGGGACGGCCCTCGGGGCGGCCGCCCGCATCCGGTCGTCCTGCATCGGGACGCACGCCGTCCGGCCGCCCGGCGAAGCCGCCCTGCCCGCGCGCTTCGAACGGCGGCCGCGGTGCGACACGACCTTGCGGCGCGCGCGGCACGACCGGCGGTGTGGCCACCGGCGGCGCGGTCAACACCGGCGCCGGCTCGGCCTGGGCGACGAGAGCGCGCACCTGCGGGTCGTTGCGGAAGCGCGCCGCCGCCGCCGCGACTGGCTGGCGCCGCGTCATCACGTCGGCGGGAACGAAGGTGACGGCGTGCGCGTACTTGCGGTTCGCGAAGTCGCGCCGATCGGCTTCGCCGTTGCGGTTGTTGATGATCGTCGTGACGTTGGTGACGTTGGTGACGTGCGTGTAGTTGACGTCGCGCTGGTAGCGCGCGCTGCTGCGATAGCTCGGCACGTAGACCTCGCGCGGCGCGAGCGGGAACCAGCCGACCGGCGCACCGCCGCCGATCGAGATCGAGACGTTGGCGCGCGGGGCGCCGATCCAGGCCACCAGCGCCGGTGCGTAGATAGGCCGGGCGACGTAGGTGCCGGGCGCCCAGCACCAGGCGCTGCGGTGATAGACCCAGCGGCCGTAGTGGAACGGCGCGAAACCCCAAGGGGCGTCGTCGACCCAGGTCCATCCCCACGGTCGCACCCAGGCCCAATGGCCGGTCGTGTACGGGGCCCAGTCGGCCGAAACAGAGCGCGGCACCCAAAGGGCGCCGTACTCGGGGGTCTGCTGCCACTGGCCGTAGCGATCCAGGTCCTCGGCGCCCGTCATCTCGGGCGAGACGTAGCGCGTCACTGTCGTCGCCGGCCGGCTTTCCGCGCGATCGCGCTCGTCGTTCCAGCTCGCGAACGCGTCGCGCGCCGGCTGCACCATCGCGTACTGCGGACCGCCGGCGTTGTCGATCCAGAACTGGGCGTGCTGGCCGGCAGTCACGGGCAGCGCGGTGTTGCGTGCCTCGTAGGTCGCCTGGCCGGTGAAGACCGTGACGTCGCTGGTCTGGTCGAAGCGGTCGAAGCGATAGCGGCCGACGGCCTGGACGCGGAATCGGCCTTCGTCGGTGACCATCTCGAACTCGCCCAGCGACTGCGGATTGCGCAAGCGCGCGGCAACGCTGCCGTCGCGCAGGCGAATGCTGTAGCGGCTGTCGTCCAGGCGGGCGATCTCGAGTTCGGTGGCGGCATCGAGGCGCAGCGTCGTCGAGCCGAGCGTGATCTCGGCGCGCGCCCCGTTGTCGGTGGCGATCCGGTCGCCTGTCGTCAGCGGGCGGTTGCGCGCGACCGTGACCCACTCGTCGGAATCGGTGCTGTAGAGCCAGACCTGGCCCTCGACCTCGCTCAGGCGCGCCGCGCGGCCCGGGGGGTCGCCGGCAGACTGGGCCCGGGCCGTGAGCGCCGCGCCGAGCGTCAGCAGCGCCGTCAGGATAACGATCCGAATACGGGTGGGCGTGCCAACGCCGGGCGTCTTCAGCGCGCGGGCGCGATTCGATGAGGTCTGCATGTCGATCTCCGTCAGCGCGTTTGCAGGCCCAGCCCGCGGCCGCGACGCTTCTTCAACGCTCGGGCGGCCCGTGTCGCCGACCGCGACGCCCGGCGACACGTTCCTTTACAAGCCGCAGCAAGCGAGCAGCCCGGTCAATGGCCGATCAGTCGTCGGCTTCCGGGTCGAGCGCGGGGAAGAGGACGCTGGTGAAGCCGAAGCGGCTGAAGTCTTTCACCCGCATCGGATAGAGCATGCCGACGAGGTGATCGCACTCGTGCTGGACGACGCGCGAGTGGAAGCCCTCGGCCTCGCGTTCGATCGGCCGGCCGTCGAGGTCGACGCCGCGATAGCGGATGCGGGCGAAGCGCGGCACGACGCCGCGCAGGCCCGGAACCGAGAGGCAGCCTTCCCACCCCTCCTCGACGGCGTCGCCGATCGGCTCGATGAGCGGGTTGAGCAGGACGGTCTCCGGCACGGGCGGCGCGTCGGGATAGCGTTCGTTGCGATTGAAGCCGAAGATGACGAGCTGCAGGTCGACGCCGATCTGCGGCGCCGCGAGCCCGGCACCGTTGACCGATCGCATCGTCTCGAACATGTCGGCGACGAGCTCGCGCAGCTCGGCGGTCGCGAAGCGCTCGACCGGCGGCGCGACGCGCAGCAGGCGCGGATCGCCCATCTTCAGGATCTCCCGGACCG
>JBDSLQ010000281.1:0-2602 GCA_039916285.1 Caldimonas sp. | reverse complement strand
TCACCGCCAAGATCTACGAGGTCGCCGGCTTCGCGACCAAGACCCATCACATCTTCACCGAGGTCTCGATGATGGCGAGCGCGAAGAAGATGGCGACCTTGCCCGCCAATGTGCAGAAGGTGATCCGCGACAGCGCCGTCGAGGCGGTGCAGAAGGAGATGTGGGAGGCCAACATCAAGGAGCAGCAGGCCGCCTGGGACGCGCTGGCCGCGCGCGTCAAGGCCGACGCCGCGCCCGACATCGAGAGCTTCCGCTCGAAGATGGGGCCGGTGCTGACCAACTTCGTCAACAAGACCGGTCCGAAGGGCAAGGCGCTGGTCGAGGCCTGCCAGGCCGCCGCCAAGGCCTGAACGATGTCGGGTCCGGAGGCGGGCCCTGGCCTCGGCCCTTCATCCCGGCGCGAGAACGCCTTTGTCCGCCGCCTGCGCTCCGGCCTGACGGCGCTGTCGGCGGGCCTGCTGGCGAGCTATTTCGTGCTCGTGCTGCTCCAGGTCTTTTTCCGCTACGTCCTCAACGAATCGCTGTTCTGGGCCGAGGAGCTCGTCCGCGGCCTGATGGTCTGGGGCGTGATGATCGGCTCGGCGCTCGTTGCCGCCTCGCGCGACCATATCCGCGTCGAAGTGCTGGAGCTGATGCTGCCGCCGACGGGCCGCAGGGCCGTCGTGAGCATCGCCAACGCGCTCTCGGTCGCCTTCAGCCTGATCCTGCTGTGGGCCGCCGTGCAGCTCATGGACCGCTCCTGGCTGCAGCAGTCGCCCCTGCTCGAAGTGCCCAAGTGGACGGTCTACATGGCGATCGCGGTCGGCGCCGGCCTCGAAGCCCTGTTGCTGCTGCTGACCTGGAACCGCGAGCCCGCCGCAGAGCCCCACGTGGACCTGACCGTGTGACGAAATGACGCCATGACCATCGGCCTGATGCTCGGGCTCTTCTGCGTGTTCATGGTGCTCGGCATGCCGATCGGCTACTGCATGGGCCTGGCCGCCGTGCTCGCGGTCCTGTACGACGGCCAGCTGCCGGTGCTGATCCTGGCCCAGCAGTTCTACGGCTCGCTCGACAACTTCTCGCTGCTCGCGGTGCCGCTCTTCGTGCTCGCCGGCGAGCTGATGAGCGTGGCCGGCATCACCGAGCGGCTGGTCAACATGTCGCGGGCGCTGATCGGCCATGTCCGCGGCGGCCTGGCGCAGGCCAACATCATGACCAACATGTTCATGGGGGCGATCTCCGGATCGGCGCTCGCCGACCTCACCGCGATCGGCTCGATGATGATCCCGGCGATGAAGCGCGAGGGCTACAAGCCGGCCTTCGCGGTCGCCGTCACGGCCTGCGCGTCGATGATGGCGCCGATCATCCCGCCGAGCGTGATCGCGGTGATCTACGGCTCGGTCACCGGGGTCTCGATCGGCGCGCTCTTCCTCGGCGGCGCTGTGCCCGGGGTGCTCGCCGGCTTCGCGATGCTCGGCCTGGCCTGGTACATGGCGCCGGGCGCCGGCGCCCGTCCTTCGCCGCGATCGAACTGGACCGAACGCCGCCGCGCCACGACACGCGCGCTGCCCGCGATCTTCATGCCGGTGATCATCATCGGCGGCATCCTCTCGGGCGCCTTCACGCCGACCGAGGCCGGCGCCGTCGCCGCGTTCTATGCGCTCCTCTTCGGCCTGGTCGGGCGCCGGCACCGCTTCGCATCGCTCTACCGCAACTTCTCGGCTGCCGCGGCGATGACCGCGAGCGCGCTGATCACGCTCGCCGGCGCCGGCCTCTTCAGCTGGGTGCTGAGCCGCGCCGGCGTCGGCCAGGCCGCGCTGCAGCTGATGCTCTCGATCACCAGCGACAAGTCGCTGGCGATGCTGGTGCTGATCGTCTTCTTCTTCCTGCTCGGCACGTTTCTCGAGCCGGTGCCGGCGCTCATCATCGTCGTGCCGATCATGGGCCCGCTGATCGCCCACCTCGGCTACGACCCGGTCCACTTCGGCATCGTCACGATCATGCTGCTGGTGCTCGGCTCGGTGACGCCGCCGGTCGGCGTGCTGGCGATGGTGGCCTGCAAGATCGCCGGCATCCGCTACAACGAGTCGCTCGCCATGCTGGCGCCCTTCATCGTCGCCTGGCTGCTCGTGATCCTGCTCGTCGCCTTCGTGCCCGAGCTGGTGCTTTGGCTGCCGCGCATGATGCGGTGAGCCGGTCGACAGGAGAACCTTCGATGAGCGAGTTCAGGGTCGGCGTCACCGCCGACGTCCTCACCTCCAGCGGCGAGCCGATCTTCGGCCGCGAGGTCCTTGGCCTGCTGGATGCCGGTGGCATCGCCTGGGAGTACATGGAACAGGGCGCGGGCGGCAGCGTCTCGCCGGCGCAGGCGGCACGCTACGACGCGATCTGCGCGATGCTGACGCGGGTGACTCCGGCGAGCCTCGCCGGCCCCGATCGCCGCCTCAAGCTGATCGCCCGCTTCGGCGTCGGCTACGACACGATCGACGTGCCGGCGTGCACGGCGGCCGGCGTGCTGCTGACGATCGCTCCCGACGGCGTGCGCCGCCCGGTCGCCACCTCGGCGCTGACCTTCGTGCTGATGCTGGCGCAGAAGGTGCTCGTCAAGGACCGCCTCACC
>JBDSLQ010000280.1:0-6078 GCA_039916285.1 Caldimonas sp. | reverse complement strand
CGGCAACATCGGCGCCGATGCGGCCGCCAAGTCGGCGCCCGACGGCACGACGATCGTCATGGGCGCCGTCGCGACGCACGCGATCAATCCCTGGCTGTACACCAGGATGCCTTACGACCCGATCCGCGACTTCACGCCGATCACCGGCGTCGCGCGGGTGCCGAACGTGCTCGTCATGAGCCCCGAGGCGGCGGCGCGGCTCGGCGTCGGCAGCGTCGCCGAGCTCGTCGCCTACGCGAAGAAGAACCCCGGCAAGCTCAACTACGGGTCGGGCGGCACCGGCAGCGCCGGCCATCTTGCCGGCGAGATGTTCAAGGCGCAGGCGGGCGTCTTCATGGTCCACATCCCGTACGCCGGTGGCAACCCGGCGCAGCTGGCCCTGCTCGCCGGCCAGGTCGACCTCAATTTCGACAACCTCGCGGCGGCGTCGGCCAACATCAAGGCCGGCAAGCTGAAAGCGCTGGCGGTGACGACCGCGGCGCGATCGAGCGCGATGCCCGACGTGCCGACGATCGCCGAAGCCGGCGGAAGGCTCGGTCTTTCCCGCTTCGACATCGACACCTGGTTCGGCATCTTCGCGCCGGCCAACCTTCCCGCCGAAGCGACGGCGCGCCTCAACAAGGCCTTCGTCGACGCGCTCGCTTCGCCCGAGCTGCGCGCGCGCCTCGCGAGTCTCCACGCCGAGGCGTTGCCGATGGCGCCCGAGCGGTTCGCGGCCTTCGTGAAGGCCGAGCTGGCCCGGTACGAACCGCTCGTCAAGGCCTCCGGCGCCCGGGTGGAATGAGTCGAGCAGGAAGGTCGCTTTGCTAGACTCGACCGGTTTTCCTCTCGCCATACCGCGCACGAATGACTTTCGCCCATACCCCCCTGCAGAGCGAGGTCGCCGCGCTCCTGGTCGAGGCCCTGAACCTCGACATTGCCCCCGAGACGATCGATCCCGAGGCGCCGCTCTACGGCGAAGGCCTCGGCCTGGACTCGATCGACATCCTAGAGGTCGCGCTCGTCGTCTCGCAGCGCTATGGCTTCCAGCTCCGCTCCGACGACGAGGACAACGTGCGCATCTTCAAATCGCTGGCGAGCCTCGCCGAGCACATCGGCGCGAATAAAAAGTAGCCTCATGGGCGCCCGCGTGATCGCGGTGGGGGTGGCGTCCGTCGCTTACCTGCTCGTTTCGCACTGGCTCATGACCGGCGCCCCGGCATCGCCGTGGAACGCGGTGATCGTCGTCGGCCCCATGCTCGGCGCCGCTGCCTGCGTCGCCTGGAAGCGCAGGCAGCGGCTGCTGGCGGCGCTGGCGGCGCTGGCGACGACAGGCCTCGTCGTGCAGGCGTGGCAGGGCGGAGGTCTGCCGGTGGACTCGCTCTACGTTGCCCAGCACGTCGCCATCCACGTCCTGCTCGCGTTCGTCTTCGGCCTCACCCTGCAGGCGGGGCGCGAGCCGCTGGTCACGGCGCTGGCCCGCCGCGTCCACGGCGGCCTGGCGCCGGCGATGGCGGCCTACTCGCGCAAGGTGACGCTCGCGTGGACGGTCTACTTCGTGGCGATGGCGGTGCTGTCGCTCGTCCTCTTCGCGTTCGCACCCTTCGCCGTCTGGGCCACGTTCGCGAACCTGCTGACGCCGATCGCGATCCTGGTCATGTTCGTCGGCGAATACCTGCTGCGCTACCACCTGCATCCGGAATTCGAGCGGGCGACGCTGGCTCAGTCGGTTCGCGCCTACACCGATCGCGGCTCGCATGACTGAAACGCGCCTCATCGCTGCGGGCAACCTCGACACGCCGTTCGCCAACCGCGCCGGCAAGGCGGTGTCGCGGCGCCAGTACATCGCCGATGCGGCGGCGCTCGCCGAGCGGCTGCCACATGCCGGCGCGATGCTCAATCTCTCGACCGACCGCTACCGTTTCGCGGTCGGCCTCGGCGCGGCGCTGCTGCGCGGGCACACCAGCCTCTTGCCGCCGAACCACGTCGCCGAGACGGTCGCGCGGCTGCGCACGCGCTTCGCCGGCGTCTACGCGCTTGTCGAGGGCGATGCCGACGACCACGGCCTGCCCTCAGTGCGCCATGCGAGCGAAGCCGCGCCGGCCGGATCGGTGGTCGAGATTCCTCCGGTCGCTCCGGGCCTCGTCGCCGCCTACGTGCTGACCTCGGGATCGACCGGCGAGCCGCTGCCGCACGCCAAGCCGTGGCGACTGCTGGTCACGAACGCGCGCGCCGAAGCGAGCCGGCTCGCCGCCGCGCTCGGCCGCGACGACCTCGCCGGCGTCACCGTCGTCGCGACGGTGCCGCCGCAGCACATGTACGGGTTCGAGTCGAGCGTCCTCATCGCGCTGCACGGCGGCGCCATCCTCGACGCCGAACGGCCCTTCTTTCCCGCCGACATCGTTGCCGCGCTCGCCCGCGCCGCCGCGCCGCGCGTGCTGGTGACGACGCCATTCCACCTGAAGACTGTCCTCGACGCCGGCCTGGCGCTGCCGCCGCTCGCCCTCGTCGTCAGCGCGACGGCGCCTTTGTCGCCGCAGCTCGCCGCACGCGCCGAGCAGCACTTCGGCGCGCCGCTGCTCGAGATCTACGGCTGCACCGAAGCGGGCCAGGTGGCGACGCGGCGCACGACGGCCGGCGCGGAGTGGCGCACGTTCGATGGCCTCCGCCTAGAAGGCGTCGGCGCGGCGGTCACGGTCAGCGGCGGCCACGTGCCAGAGCCGACCGTGCTCGCCGATGTCCTCGACGTCGTCGACGCGGAGACCTTCCGGCTCCTCGGCCGCTCCAACGACCTGATCAACGTCGCCGGCAAGCGCAGCTCGCTCGGCCATCTCGATTTCCATCTGAATTCGATCGAGGGCGTCGTCGACGGCGCGTTCTGGATGCCGCCCGATGGCGACGCCGACAAGGGCGGCATCGTCCGCCTCGCCGCCTTCGTCGTCGCGCCCGGCGTTGCGCGCGAGCGGATCGTCGCGGCGCTGCGCGAGCGCGTCGACGCGGCGTTCCTGCCGCGCCGCGTCGTCCACGTCGACGCGTTGCCGCGCGAGGCGACCGGCAAGCTGACGCGGGCAAGGCTGGGCGAGCTCGCCGCGCGCCACGCTTCGCGCCCTCGGCGATGAGCGCACCGGAGGCCAGGCGCAGCGTCGCGATCGCGTCCGACCACGCCGCGTTCGACGGCCACTTTCCCGGGCAACCCGTGTTGCCGGGCGTCGCCCTGCTCGCCGAGGTGCTCGAGGCGGCGCTGGCCGAGCCGACGCTCGCGGCATGCATCGGCAGCGCGCCCCGTCTGGCGGTCGTCAAGTTCCTCGCCCCGGTGCGCCCGGGCACCACGCTGGCGATCGAGTTTCGCCAGGGCGCGCGCGCAATCGACTGGCGCGTCGGCGACGGCACGCGCGACGTTGCCAGCGGCCAGATCGCGCGCGCCGACCTCGGCTGCGAAGAGCGCGGATGAAAGTCGGCGCCGCGCCGCCCGCCACCGCCTGGACGCGCCAGCGCGAGCTGAGCAACCGCCGCCAGATGCGCGTCATGCGAGTGCTGGCGATCTTCGCCGGCCGCCGCGCGACCCGGCTGTTGCTGCCGCCGATCGTCTGCGTCGCGATCCTGGATCGCGCGACGCGCCGGCACTCGGCGCGCTACCTGACGCGGGTGCTCGGCCGGCCCGCGACATGGGGCGACGTCTACCGCCACCTGCATACCTTTCTGGGCAGCGTGCTCGACCGCGTCTTCCTGCTGCAGGAACGCTTCGCGCTGTTCCGCTTCAAGGCGAGCGGCATCGAAGCGATCATGGCGCCCTTCGCCCGGGGCGAGGGCGTTCTCGCGTTCGGCGCTCATCTCGGCAGCTTCGAGGCTTTGCGCATGATCGGCCACGACAAGGGCCTGCGCGTGGCGATGATCATGTACGAGGACAACGCCCGCTTCATCAACGAGGCGCTCGCCGAGCTCGCGCCGCGCGCCGCGCTGCACACGATCGCGCTCGGGCGGCTCGACGCCATGCTCGCGATCCGCCGTTGGCTCGACGAGGGCGGCGTCGCCGGCCTGCTCGCCGACCGCAGCCTGCCCGGCATGTCGCAACGCTCGAAGGCGATCGCCCTGCCCTTCCTCGGCGCACCGGCGCTGTTTCCGGACGGTCCGTTCCGCCTCGCGGCGATGCTGCGCCGCAAGGTTGTTTTCATGGCCGGCCTGTACCGGGGCGGCCGCGACTACGATCTGCGCTTCGTCGAGCTGGCCGACTTCTCCACGCTTCCCGCCGGTGCCGCGGCCGGCAGCGAGCGAGACGCGGCGATCCGCGCGGCGATGCTGCGCTACGTCGCGACGCTGGAAAGCCTGTGCCGCGAGGCGCCCTACAACTGGTTCAACTTCTACGACTTCTGGGCCGATGCCGACTTGCCCGATGCGCCGAGCGCCACGACCTGAACGGCGCCGCTTCGTTGCCGCGACCTTCGCGGTGCTCGGCCTCGCCGTCGCCGCGGCGGCCTCGCCTCGAGCCTCCCACGCGCAGGCGTTCGACCTCGGCGCGCTGATGGCGCTGCTCGCGCGCGCCAAGTCGGGCGAGGCGACGTTCGTCGAGACGCGCAGGATCGAGATGCTCGACCGCACGCTGCAATCGTCGGGCCGGCTCTCTTTCAACGCCCCCGACAGCTTCGTTCGCGAGACCTTGAAGCCGCGCCACGAGAAGCTCGCCGTCGAGGGCAACACCTTGACGATGAGCCTGGGCGAGCGGAGCAGGACGATGCAGCTCGACGCCTCGCCCGAAGCGGCGGTGATCGTCGAGGCGATCCGCGGCACCCTCACCGGCAACCGGGCAACGCTCGAGCGGATGTTCGAGGCCACGGTCACCGGCGCCGCCGACGCTTGGTCGCTCAAGCTGGTGCCGCGCGACATGCGCCTGCGTGGCCAGGTCTCGTCGGTGCAGATCTCGGGGCGCGACGCAGCGGCGCGCGAAGTGCAGGTCCAGCTTGCCGACGGCGACCGCTCGGTGATGACGATCGAGCCGGCGAGACCGCGCACGCCGTGAGCGCGGCGCGGCCATGACGGCAGGCGCTCCGGCCGCGCGGCGCGGCGCGCACGTCGTCGTGGCGCTCTGGCTCGGCGCCGTCACTGCCGCGCTCGTCGTCGCGTGGCGCGCCCACTACGTTGCCGACTTGTCGGCCTTCCTGCCGTCGGCGCCGACGCCAGAGCAGGCAGTGCTGCTCGACCAGCTCAAGAGCGGCGCGACCTCGCGCCTGCTCGTGATCGGCATCGAAGGCGGCGCACCCGGCGCCGGCGCCGACGGCGGGGCAGCGGCGCGCGCCGAGGCCTCGAAGAAGCTGGCCGCGGCACTGCGCTCGAGCGATCAGTTCGCGTCGATCCACAACGGCGAGAGCGCCGCCTGGGCCGACGCCGGCCGCTTCGTCTTCGACCACCGCTATGCGCTGAGCCCGGCCGTCGATGCGCAGCGCTTCAGCGCCGCCGGCCTGCGCGACGCGATCGACGCCACCGTCTCCCTGCTCGGCACGCCGGCCGGCTCGCTGCTGAAGCCGATCCTGTTTCGCGACCCCACCGGCGAGACGCTGCGCACCGCCGACGCGCTGACGCCGGCGCGCGCGCCGAAGGTCGATCTCGGCGTCTGGGTCTCGCGCAGCGCGCCGCGCGCGGTGCTCATCGCGACGACGCGCGCCGACGGTGCCGACATCGACGGCCAGGAGCGGGCCCTCGCCGCGATCCGCGGCGCCTTCGACGGCGCGGCGACGCCGGGCCTCGCGCTGGTCGTGTCCGGTGCCGGCAAGTTCGCCGTCGAGTCGCGCGAGCGCATCAAGGGCGAGGTCGAGCGACTCGCCGTGCTCGGCTCGATCGCCATCGTTCTCCTGCTCTGGCTCGCGTTCGCGTCCATGCGTGCGCTCGCGGTCGCGATGTTGCCGGTGGCGACCGGCGTCGTCGCCGGCATCGCCGCCGTCAGCCTCGGCTTCGGCCAGGTTCACGGCATGACGCTCGGTTTCGGCACGACGCTGATCGGCGAAGCGGTCGACTACGCGATCTACTACCTGATCCAGTCGCGCGGCGGCGCCGGCGCGGCCGAGCGCTGGCGAACCGAGAGCTGGCCGACGGTGCGGCTCGGTCTCA
>JBDSLQ010000279.1:0-3308 GCA_039916285.1 Caldimonas sp. | reverse complement strand
CGTTTCTGCAGCGCCGGCACCGCCGCGTTGCCGACCTCGACGGCGAGGTCGCCGCGCGCGACCATGATGCCGTCGCTCGCCTTCAGGATCGATTCGAGCACCGGGATCGCCTCGCTGCGCTCGATCTTGGCGATCAGCTGCGGCTTGTGGCGCCACTTCTCGCCGGCGACGTTACCGAGCTGGCGCGCCATCTCCATGTCGGTGGCGCTCTTCGGAAAGCTCACCGCCAGGTACTCGCACTGGAACGACATCGCCGTCTTGATGTCCTCCATGTCCTTTGCGGTCAGCGCCGGCGCGGTCAGCCCGCCGCCGGCCTTGTTGATGCCCTTGTTGTTCGACAGCTCGCCGCCGACGACGACGGTGGTGCGGACTTCCTCGCCCTTCACCGAATCGACGGTGAGGCGCAGCAGGCCGTCGTTGAGGAGCAGCGTGTCGCCGGGGCGGACGTCGCGGGGCAGCTCCTTGTAGTCGAGGCCGACGCGCTCGTTCGTGCCGAGCTCGGTCCAGGCGGCGTCGAGGACGAGCTTGCCGCCGGCGACCAGCGTCGTCTTGCCGCCTTCGATCTTGCCGACGCGGATCTTCGGGCCCTGCAGGTCGGCCATGATCGCGACCTCCTTGCCGACCCGCGCGGCGACCTCGCGGATCAGCGCCGCGCGGTCGGTGTGGTCCTGCGCGGTGCCGTGCGAGAAGTTGAGGCGCATCACGTCGACGCCGGCGCGGATCATCCGCTCCAGGACCTCCGCGGTGCTCGACGCCGGGCCGAGGGTCGCGACGATCTTGGTGGCGCGAGGAACCGACGAATCACTCATTTGTAAACCTTCACGCTTCGCGCTGCGGTATTCGCCTTGGGAACGGCCCGGCGGCTCATGCATTGACCTGGTTGTCGCGGGCGCGCCGCTCGAGGATCTCGAGCGCCGGCAGCGTCTTGCCTTCGAGCATCTCGAGGAAGGCACCGCCGCCGGTCGAGATGTAATCGATCTCGCCGGCGATGCCGTACTTGGCGATCGCCGCCAGCGTGTCGCCGCCGCCGGCCAGGCTGAACGCAGGCGAGCCGGCGATGGCGCGGGCGATCGTTTCGGTGCCGTGGGCGAAGGCGTCGAACTCGAACACGCCGACCGGCCCGTTCCAGACGATCGTCCCCGCCGACCGCAGGATCGTCGCGAGCGATGCCGCGCTCCTCGGGCCGATGTCGAGGATCAGGTCGTCGGCGTCGACAGCGTCGACGCTCTTGGTCGCCGCCGGCGCGTCGGCCTTGAATGCCTTGGCGGTGACGACGTCGATCGGCACCGGCACGCCGGCGCCACGCCCCTTCATCGCTGCGATCACCGCAAGCGCTTCCTCGACGAGCGCCGGCTCGGCCAGGCTCTTGCCGATCGGCAACCCCTCGGCGAGGAGGAAGGTGTTGGCGATGCCGCCGCCGACGATGAGGCGATCGACCTTCCTCGCCAGGCTTTGCAGGATCGCCAGCTTGGTCGAGACCTTGGCGCCGGCGACGATCGCGACCAGCGGCCGCTTCGGCCTTGCGAGCGCCTTCGTGATCGCGTCGATCTCGGCGGCGAGCAGCGGCCCGGCGCAGGCGACCTCTGCGAACTCGGCGATGCCGTAGGTCGACGCTTCGGCGCGATGGGCGGTGCCGAACGCGTCGTTGACGTAGATGTCGCACAACTCCGCCATCCGTCGGGCAAGAGCCGGATCGTTCTTCTTCTCGCCGTTGTTGAGGCGGCAGTTCTCGAGCACCACGACCTGCCCCGGCGCGACGGCGACGCCGGTGTCGCCGACCCAGTTCCTTCGCAGCGGCACGTCGCGGTGCAGCAGCTCGCCGAGTCGAGCCGCGATCGGCGCGAGCGAGTCCTGGGGCCTCGGCTCGCCTTCGGTCGGCCGGCCCAGGTGCGAGGTGACCATCACCGCCGCGCCCGCGCCGAGGGCCATTTCGATGCACGGCACGGAAGCGCGGATGCGCGTGTCTTCGGTGATGCGGCCCGCGTCGTCCTGCGGCACGTTGAGATCGGCGCGGATGAAGACGCGGCGCTTTGCCGCCTTTCCGGCGGCGACAAGGTCTGCAAAGCGAAGGACGTTCATTCAGGCGGCATCAAAGGTCGCGCATTTTACGTTTGCGCCCGGGCGACACCCGGTTTCACCCCGAACGCGATGGCGCCACGTTTCACACGCAGCCCGCCGTGACTTCGCGCGGCGGCTCACGGAGCTCGCGCCATGACGACCAGCCTTTCCTTCCTCGCCGCCTGCCGGCACGCGCGCGCCGGCGTCGGC
Organism: Caldimonas sp.; assembly: GCA_039916285.1. Taxonomy (GTDB): domain Bacteria; phylum Pseudomonadota; class Gammaproteobacteria; order Burkholderiales; family Burkholderiaceae_C; genus Schlegelella_A. The sequence continues at coordinate 1,040 of JBDSLQ010000279.1, read as the reverse complement.
GCCGCCTGCCTGATGAGCGCCCTCGCCTTCGCGCAGTCGCCGCCGATCTCGGCACCGCTGCCGCCTTCGATCACGCCGCCGATCGCGACCTGGCGAGCGCCGACGCTGCAGGTGCAAGGGGCGGAGCAACCGGTCCGGCTGGCCTCGCTGCAGGTCGACGTCGAGGTCGCCGGCGGTGCGGCCGAGACGCGCGTGCAGATGGTCTTCTTGAACCCGAACAACCGCGTCCTCGAGGGCAAGCTGCAGTTCCCGCTCGCACCGGGCCAGGTCGTCAGCGGCTTCGCGCTCGACGTCGACGGGCGCCTGCGCGCCGCGATGCCGGTCGAGAAGGCGCGTGCGCAACAGGTATTCGAGGACATCGCCCGGCGTCGCGTCGACCCGGGCCTGCTGCAAACGACGATCGGCAACAACTACGAGCTGCGCATCTATCCGCTCATGCCGGGCAAGACGCGAACCGTCGAGCTGCGCATCGTCGAGCCGGCTGCCGGTCGCCTGCAGGTGCCGCTCGGCTACGCCGACCGCGTCGACGCGCTGGCGGTGTCGCTGCGCGTTCCCGGCGCCGCGAGCGCACCCGAGATCGCCGGCGCCGCCTCGCTCGGCCTGCGCTTCGAGCGCGACGCGGCCGGCGGCTTCGTCGCGCGGTCCGCGCAAACGAGCGCGGTCCTGCCGAAGGAGCCGATCACGCTGCGCCTGCCGGCGAACGGAACCGCTCCGGCGATCGCCACCGAAGAGCGCGACGGCCTCAGCTACTTCACGCTCGAGCTGCCGGTGGCGCAGCGCTCCTCGGCGCGGCCGCTGCCAAATCGCGTCCAGATCGTCTGGGATGCGTCGGGGTCGGGCGCGAAACGCAAGCTCGACCGCGAGCTCGCCCTGCTCGACACCTACTTCGCGGCGGTGCGCGACACCAGCGTCAGCCTGGTGCGCGTCGCCGATGTCGCCGCGCCCGCGCTCCGCTACGAGGTGCGCGGCGGCGACTGGTCCGCCCTGCGCAAGACGCTCGAGACGACGGTCTACGACGGCGCGAGCAACCTCGGCGCCGT
>JBDSLQ010000278.1:0-4345 GCA_039916285.1 Caldimonas sp. | reverse complement strand
AGGCGCTCGACCAGCTGATCGCCTTCACCTGGCGCTACTACATCGAGCACCCGGAGTTCATCGCGCTCCTGAGCAACGAGAACCTCATGCGCGGACTGCACATCACCAAATCGGTGAAGGTCAAGCTGCTGTCGCGACCGGTCCTCGACATTCTGGCGACAATACTGGCCGAGGGCGAGCGCCAGGGCGTGTTCCGGCGCGGCCTCGACGTCAAGAAGGTCTACCTGACGCTGGCCGCGCTCGGGTACTTCTATCTCTCCAACCGCTTCACCCTGTCGAGCTTTCTCGGCACCGACCTGATGCTGCCGGCCGAGCGCGAAGCCTGGCTCGCCGAGATCCGGCGCGTCATGACGGCGGCGGTGCGCGCCCCGGAGGGCGCGGCCGAGTCCAACCCGAAAACGAAGCCATGGCCGCCTACCAAACCCAAAAAGTCCTGACGGTCCACCACTGGAACGAATCGCTGTTCACGTTCACGTGCACGCGCGGCACGAGCCTGCGCTTCGAGAGCGGCCACTTCGTGATGGTCGGCATCCTGGTCGACGGCAAACCGCTGATGCGCGCGTACTCGATCGCCAGCGCCCACTACGAGGAGCACCTCGAGTTCTTCAGCATCAAGGTGCCGAACGGGCCGCTGACGTCGCGCCTGCAGCACATGCAAGTCGGCGACGACGTGCTGGTCGGCACCAAGCCGACCGGGACGCTGGTGCTGACCGACCTGCTGCCCGGCCGCTACCTCTACCTGTTCGCGACCGGCACCGGCCTGGCGCCCTTCATGAGCATCATCCGCGACCCCGACACGTACGAGCGCTTCGAGCGGATCGTGCTGGTGCACGGCGTTCGCAAGGTCGACGAGCTCGCCTACGCCGACCTGATCGCCCACGACCTGCCGCGCCACGACCACCTCGGCGAGCAGGTGCGCGCCCAGCTCGTCTACTACCCCACCGTCACGCGCGAGCCGTTCCGCAACCAGGGGCGCCTGCCCGAGCTGATCGCCAACGGCAGGCTGTGCAGCGACATCGGCTTTCCGCAGATCGACCCCCAGGCCGACCGCGCCATGATCTGTGGCGGGCCGGCGATGCTGAAGGACATGCGCGCGGTGCTCGACGACGCTGGCTTCACGATCTCGGCCGGCATCGGCCAGGCCGGCGGCTACGTCATCGAGCGCGCGTTCGTCGAGAAGTAGCGGCCGCGTTCCTCAGGCCGCGCCGCGCTTGGCGAGCAGCGCGTTGCCGACGCGCGACACCGGCTTGCGCCCGAGAACGCCCGAGATGAACGCCGCCGCGTCGACGACGCCGTCGAGCGACACGCCGGTGTCGATGCCGAGCCCGTCGAGCAGGAACAGGACGTCCTCCGTGGCCACGTTGCCGGTCGCGCCCTTCGCGTAGGGGCAGCCGCCGAGGCCGGCCACGCTGGCGTCGAAGCTGGCGATGCCGACCTCGAGACTGGCGTAGACGTTGCCGATCGCCTGGCCGTAGGTGTCGTGGAAATGGCCACTCACCTCGGCGAGTGGATAGTGCCTCAGCGCCCGCTCCATCGCCGCCTGGACGCGCTTCGGGGTGCCGACGCCGATCGTGTCGCAGACGGCGCATTGGTCGACGCCGATCTCCCTGATCAGGCGCACGACGCGCTCGACCTCGTCGGCGCTCACCTCCCCCTGGTACGGACAACCGAGCGCCACCGAGACGGCGCCGCGCACCCGGATGCCGTGGCCGTGCGCCGCGGCGACGACAGGGCGGAAGCGCTCGATGCTCTCGGCGATCGAGCAGTTGATGTTCTTGTGGCTGAACGCCTCGGTCGCGGCGGCGAAGACGACGATCTCGTCGGGCCACTCGGCGCGCGGCATCGACAACGCCGCGTCGAGGCCCTTCATGTTCGGGATCAACACGGCGTAGCGGACGCCGGGCTTGCGCTCGATTCCGGCCATCACGGTCATGTTGTCGGCCATCTGCGGCACCCACTTCGGGCTGACGAAGCTGGTGACCTCGATGTCGCGCAGGCCGGCGGCTTGCAGGCGGTGAACGAGCTCGATCTTGACCGCGGCGTCGACGGTCTGCTTCTCGTTCTGCAGACCGTCGCGCGGGCCGACGTCGACGAGGGTGACGCGGGAGGGAATCATGGCCGTCACCCGCCCGCTATTCCAGCGCGGTGGCATAGCCGCCGCGCATGCGCCGCATCAGCCGGGCGATGAAGCGCCACAGCATCCAGACGACGACGATCGAGACGACGACAACGACCGCCAGCACGACCAGCGCGACGACCGGATGCGCCCACGACAGCCAGAGCATGAACGGCACGGCGCCGTCGCCGAGGAGCGAGAGGGCGATGTTCGAGAACGGCTCGGGCGAGGTGTTGGCCGAGGCGCGCGTCGTCAGCTTGGCGGCATGGCTGGTCGCGGCGAGCGTGCCGCCCATCAGCGCCGCCGCCGTCACCCAGCTCGCCTGGTCGCCGCCGAACACCGCGCCGGCGAGCGCCGCGCCGGCGGGAATGCGGACGAAGGTGTGGATGGCGTCCCAGACGCTGTCGAGGCCGGGGATCTTGTCGACGAAGAATTCGATGAACAGCATCAGGCCCGCCGCGCCGATCACGATCGGATGGCTCAGAACGTGCAGATCTCCGGGCAAGCCGACCCAGCCGAGCCACCCCGCCATCCCGGTGATGAAAACGACGGCGTAGAGCCGCAGGCCGCTCGCCCAGCCGAGTGCGGCCGCGATGGCGATGAGCTGGGTCAGGTCCATGTTCACGAGGTCGAGGCCGGCCGGGCGCCGGGCCGCCCCAAGGCCGGCCGAGCCCCCTCGGGGGGCAGCGCCGCAGCGGCAGCTGCAAGCGGGGGGGCATCGGCCAGCCAGGACGGTGCGCGCTTGTCGAGAAAGCTCTGGATGCCTTCCTTGCCTTCGGCGCTGGCGCGGATGTCGGCGATCCGACGCGCCGTGTCGGCGCGCAGCTCGGCGGTGATCTCGCGGCCGGCGACGTCGCGGACGAGCTGCTTGCAGGCACGCGTCGCCATCGGCCCATTGGAGACGATCGCCGTCGTGAAGCGGCCGACCGCGGCGTCGATCGCGGCCGCCGCGCAGGTCTCGTGCGCGAAGCCCATCGCCTCGGCCTCGGCCGCGCCGAAACGCTCGGCGGTCACGAAATAGCGCCGCGATGCCTGTTCTCCCATGGCGCGGATGACGTACGGGCTGATCGTCGCCGGCAGCAGGCCGAGACGCGCTTCGCTGAGCGAGAAGGTGACGCCTTCGGCGACGACGCGGATGTCGCACACCGAGGCCAGCCCCAGCCCGCCGGCGTAGCAATCGCCGTGGATGCGAGCGATCACCGGCACCGGGCAGCTGTACATCGCCCACAGCATCTCGGCCAGCGCCGACGCGTCGGCATGGTTCTGCTGCCAGGAGTAGTCGGCCGCCTCGCGCATGAACGCCAGGTCGGCACCCGCGCAGAACGCCTTGCCGCTGCCGCCGAGGACGATGGCGCGAACGTCCGCTTCGCCAGCGAGCGCGCCGAATGCCTCCGCCAGCTCGCGGATCAGGGCCCCGTTGAGGGCATTGCGGACCTCGGGACGATCGAGCCAGACGCGGGCCACCGGCCCGTCGCGTTCGATCCGCAGCCCCTCGTCGCTCATGATGTCGTCGGTCCCCGGCGCTCGGCCTGCAGCATCCACACCCAGTCGATCTCGGGGCAAGGGTAGCCCATCGCGGTGATCGCCGCCGTGATCTGGCCGCGATGGTGCGTGGCATGGTTGAAGACGTGGCCGAGCGTCGGCGCGAACGGCAGCGACAGGGCAATCCCGCGCGTTGTCGTGTAGTCGAGGGTGGCGACGAAGCGCGCGTCGTCGAGCGACGCGATCAGCGCCTGCCAGCGCGGCACCGCGGCGAGCAGGCGCTCGCGCAGCGCAGCGCGATCCTTCTCCAGCTCGACGTCGAGCGCGATCTTGTGCGAGACACCCTCCGCGAAGCGCGGATACCAGAGCGCGTGCTCGGCGACGAGCAGGTGATTGCAGGTGCCGTGAACGCTCTTGAAGAAGAGGCCGGCGTCCTTGCGGTAGTCGCCTTCGCTCAGTGTCTCGACGTGCTCGCAGAGCCTGGCGGTCGCCCAGACGTGGTAGCGGGCAAGCGACTCGAAATAGCTGCGCATCGCCGCCGCCCCGCCGGGGCTCGATTCAGTATCGTTTGGCGGCTTCATCGAGCATCACCTCGGTCGCGCCGCCGCCGATCGCCAGCACGCGCGCGTCGCGCCAGAGCCGCTCGATCACGGTGCCGCGCATGTAGCCCATGCCGCCGTGGAACTGCTGGCACGCCTGCACGACCTCGTTGACGAGCTCGCCGGTGAGCGCCTTCAGCATCGAGAC
>JBDSLQ010000277.1:0-7738 GCA_039916285.1 Caldimonas sp. | reverse complement strand
CGACGAAGAAGTCGTACTCGGCGAGCAGGAGGGCGACCCGTGCCTCGAGGCTCAGCTCGAGCCAGACGCAGGCGGCGGCGCGCATCGCCGCGATCAGCGCGTCGTCGACGCGGAGGTCGCCGATCTTCTTGCTTTCGCTCTCGACGAACACCGGGTGGGCCGGATCGAGTCGGCGCAGCGCCTGCCAGAGGAGGGTGTCGAACGCCTTCTGCGTCGGCTGGGTGCTGCCAGGAACGAGCCCCAGCACCGAGCCGCGGTGCTGGGCGAGCGCTTCGAGGTCGAGCATTTGCCCGCCCTGACGCGCCAATTCTGCGAGCAAGCGGCTCTTGCCGGACCCGGTCGGGCCGCAGACGACGCGCCAGTCGAATCGATCGGGCAGTGTTTCCAGCTCGGCGACGATGGCGCGGCGGAATTCGCGGTAGCCGCCCTCGAGGACGTGGACGCGAAAGCCGATCTGCTCGAGCACGGTCGCGAGCGCGCCGCTGCGCTTGCCGCCGCGCCAGCAATAGACGAGCGGCGTCCAGTCCCGCGGCTTGTCGAGCACATGACGCTCGATGTGGCCGGCGACGTTGCGGGCGACCAGCGCCGCGCCGCGCTTCTTCGCCTCGAACGCCGATATCTCCTTGTACTCGGTGCCGATCATCGTCCGCTCGGCGTCGTCGAGGGAAGGCCAGTTGACCGCGCCGGGCAGGCGGTCCTCCGCGAACTCGCTCTGCGAGCGCGCGTCGATGATCGTGTCGAAGCGGCCCAGATCGGCAATCGCCTCGACCGCGTTGACCCGATTCAGCGGCACATCAAACGACCGCGTCCAGCAGCTCGGTCTCGATCTGCAGCTGCATCCTGTTCTGCTGCAGCGCGGGGCCGTCGATCAGGAAGGTGTCCTCGACCCGTTCGCCCAGGGTCGTGATCTTGGCGAGCTGCAGGTTGATGTCGTGGCGCGCGAGAACGCGCGAGATCGCGTAGAGCAGCCCCGAGCGATCGCTCGCCGAGACCGCGAGCAGCCAGCGCTGCGCGCGTTCGTCGGGCCTGAGCGTCACGCGCGGCGTCACCGGGAATGAGCGGACACGGCGCGAAATGCGGCCGCGGCTCGGCTCGGGCAGCGGGCCGGTCGCCTCCAGGGCGATGGCGAGCTGCGTCTCGACGTACGAGATCAGATCGCGCAGGAGCGGTTCCAGGTGGGGGCTGATGACGAGGAAGGTGTCGAGCGCGTAGCCCATCGCCGTCGTGTGGACCTTGGCGTCGAGGATGTTGAAGTTGGCGCTGTCGAAGTAGCCGCAGGTGCGCGCGAACAGGTCCTGCCTGTCGGGCGCATAGACGAGCACCTGCAGGCCGACGCCGAGGGGGCTGACGCGCGCCCGCACCACCGGGGTCGGGGCATCGACCTTGTCGACCAGCGAACGCGTGTGCCAGGCGATCTCGCTCGCGTCGTGGCGCGCGAAGTAGCTGAGCTCTAGGGTGCGCCAGAGCGGCACCTCGACCGTCCCGGGCAGCATCGCCAGGTTGAGGAGAAGGCGCGCCTCGAGCTTGGTCGCCTCGATCTCGGCGTCGAGGTTGGGGCGCGCGCCGCCGAGCGCGCGCAGCGTGAGGCGATACAGGTCTTCGAGGAGCTTGCCCTTCCAGGCGTTCCAGACCTTCGGGCTGGTACCGCGCACGTCGGCGACGGTGAGCAGGTACAGCGCGGTCAGCCGCCGCTCGCTGCCCATCTTGGCGGCGAAATCGGCGATGACGTCGGGATCGGAGAGATCTTCCTTCTGGGCGACGCGCGACATCGTCAGGTGCTCGGCAACGAGCCACTCGACCAGGCCTGCGTCCTCGCCACCGATGCCGTGGTCACGGCAGAACCGTTTCACCTCGCGCATGCCGAGCTCGGAGTGGTCGCCGCCGCGGCCCTTGGCGATGTCGTGGAAGAGGGCGGCGATGTAGAGCACCCACGGCCGGTCGAAGGTCGACGCGAGCTGCGAGCAGAACGGATACTCGTGGGCGTGCTCGGGGATCAGGAAGCGGCGCACGTTGCGCAGCACCATCAGGATGTGCTGGTCGACCGTGTACACGTGGAACAGGTCGTGCTGCATCTGGCCGACGATGCGGCGGAACACCCACAGGTAGCGGCCGAGAACGCTGGTCTCGTTCATCAACCGGAAGGCGTGCGTCTGGCCGCCGCTGGCCTTCAGGATCTTCATGAAGGTCGCGTGGTTGGCGGGGTCGCGCCGGAACTTCGAGTCCATCAGGTGGCGCGCGTTGTAGAGCGCGCGCAGCGTGCGCGCCGAGAGCCCCTTCGGGCCGACCGTCTGCTGGTAGACGAGGAAGGTCTCGAGGATGGCGTGCGGATCGCGCTCGTAGAGATCGTCGCTGGCGACCTCGAGCATGCCGCTCTTCTCGAGAAACTTGTCGGAGATCGGCCGCATCGGCGCGTCCTCGAGGCCGGCGATGCGCTCCTCGATGTTGAGCATCAGGATCTGGTTCAGCTGCGTCACCGCCTTGGCCGCCCAGTAGTAGCGTCGCATCAGCCGCTCCGAGGCGCGCTGGCCGCCGAGCGAGCGATAGCCGAAGCTCTCGGCGACGGCAGTCTGCAGGTCGAACACCAGGCGATCCTCGCGCCGGCCGGCGATCGCGTGCAGGCGGGCCCTGATGAGCTTCAGCATGCCTTCGTTGCGCTGCAGCTGGCGCACCTCGAAAGGCGTGATCAGACCGTGCGCGGCGAGCTCCTGCCACTTGCGGCCGAAGCCGGCGGCGCGGGCGACCCAGATCACGGTCTGCAGGTCGCGCAGCCCGCCCGGGCTTTCCTTGCAGTTGGGCTCGAGCGAGTAGGGCGTGTTCTCGTACTTCTGGTGGCGCTGACGCATCTCGAGCGTCTTCGCGCGCAGGAACGCCTTCGCGTCCATCGCCTCGGCGGTCGCGGCTTCAAACGCCTTGAAGACCTTGCGCGCGCCGCACAGGAAACGCGCTTCGAGCAGGGCGGTCTGCACCGTGACGTCGGAAAGCGACATCGCGACGCATTCATCGACGGTGCGAACGCTGGAGCCGATCTCGAGACCCGAGTCCCAGCATCCGGTGATGAAGCGCTCGGTGGCCGCGGCGCGGGCCTCGTCGTCGGCGGGCACGGCCGATGGCAGAAGGACGAGCACGTCGACGTCGGAATAAGGGAACAGGTCGCCGCGGCCGTAGCCGCCAACCGCGACGAGCGCGGCATCGGCAGGCATGCCGGCGTCGCGCCACAGCTCGCAGACCGTCACGTCGACGTCGTCGGCGAGGGCGCGCAGCAGTCGCAACGCCGTCCTCGCGGTCGGCCGTGCCGCCATGAAGCGTTCCAGTCGCTCGGCCTTGGCAACTCGAAAGCGCGCCCGCTGCTCGGCCGGCAAGCGCGGCGGCGACGCGCCGTCGCCAGGCGAAGCCGGCGTTGCCGGAGCGACGATCGGATCGCGCGTGTTCACGCAAGCCCTGGCTAGCCGGTGACGAAGGCTGGCGGCGGCGGCGAGCCGGCCGAGAGCGTCATCACCTCGTAGCCGGTGTCGGTGACGAGCACCGTGTGCTCCCATTGCGCCGACAGCGATCGGTCGCGCGTGACGATGGTCCAGCCGTCGCCCGCTTCACGGATGTCGCGCTTGCCGGCGTTGATCATCGGCTCGATCGTGAACGTCATGCCGGCCTTGAGCTCGTCGAGCGTGCCGGGCTTGCCGTAGTGAAGCACCTGCGGGTCTTCATGGAATCGCTCGCCGATGCCGTGGCCGCAGAACTCGCGCACGACCGAGAAGCCCTGGCTCTCGGCGAACAGCTGGATCGCGCTGCCGATGTCGCCGAGACGAGCACCGGGCTTGACCTTGGCGATCCCCTTCCACATCGCGTCGTAGGTGATCTGGACCAGGCGCCTGGCCGCGATCGACCCTTCGCCGACGATGAACATCCGGCTGGTATCGCCGTGCCAGCCGTCCTTGATGACGGTGACGTCGACGTTGACGATGTCGCCGTTCTTGAGCGGCCGGTCGTTCGGAATGCCGTGGCAGACCTGGTGATTGATCGAGGTACAGATCGACTTCGGGTAAGGCGTGTAGCCGGGCGGCGCGTAGTTCAGCGGCGCGGGCACCGCGCCCTGCTCGTGGACAATGTGGTCGTGCGCGATCTTGTCGATCGCCTCGGTGCTGACGCCGGCCTTGACGTGCGGCGCGAGGAGGTCGAGCACCTCCGACGCGAGCCGGCCGGCGATGCGCATCGCAGCGATGTCGGCGTCGTTCTTGATCGTGATTGGCATCGTCGAATTATTGCACCGGGGCTCTAGAATCGCGGGTTTCCACCGGGGTCGCCCCACTGCCGAAAGGCGTGACGAAGCCCGCCTTCCGGACCCGCCGAGCGCCTGCGTGTGACGACCGAGCCCAAGCATCTCGCCCGCTTCGAAGGCGGCAACGCGTTGCCGGCGTTCCGCGCCGAGGCACTTCTGACCCGGCTTCGGGGCCGCGTCTCCCGCATCGAAGGCGTTACCGCGCGGCACGTCCACTGGGTGTGGAGCGACTCGCCGCTCGGCCGTCCCGAGATCGATCGCCTGCAGGCGCTGCTTCGCTACGGCGAGCCGGCGATCGTGGCGAAGACGGGTGCCGAGAAGATCGTCGTCGCGCCGCGCCTCGGCACGATCTCGCCATGGGCGTCGAAGGCGACCGACATCGTGCGCAACTGCGGCCTGGTCGTGCACCGTCTCGAGCGCGTCACCGAATTCTCGCTGGCCTTGCAGAAGCCCTTCATCGGCCGCGTCGCGGCGCTCGACCCCGGCGAGCGCGACGGCGTCGCGGCGCTGCTGCACGACCGCATGACCGAAGGCGTGTTCTTCGATCCGGAGGACGCGCGCCATCTCTTCGACGAGCAGCCGGCGCGGGCGAGCGTTGAGATCGATGTCCGCGCCCGCGGACGTGCCGCGCTCGAGGCCGCGAACCGCGACTTCGGCCTGGCCCTGTCCGCGGACGAGATCGACTACCTGTTCGACGCGTTCACGGCCCTCGGCCGCGACCCGAGCGACGTCGAGCTGATGATGTTCGCGCAGGCGAACAGCGAGCACTGCCGACACAAGATCTTCAACGCGAGCTTCACGATCGATGGCGAGCCGCAGCCGCTCACCATGTTCCAGATGATCCGCAACACCGAAGCGCTGGCACCGCAGCGAACGGTCGTCGCCTACAGCGACAACGCGGCGGTGATGCAGGGTCACGAGGTCGAGCGCTGGCTGCCCGAGGGCTACACCAACGCGCCGCGCTATTCGGCGCGGCGCGAACTCGTGCACACGCTGATGAAGGTCGAGACGCACAACCATCCGACGGCGATCTCGCCGTTTCCCGGGGCCTCGACCGGCGCCGGCGGCGAGATTCGCGACGAAGGCGCGACCGGCCGCGGCTCGCGGCCCAAGGCTGGGCTGACCGGCTTTACCGTCTCGAACCTGCACTTGCCGGAGACGAACGAGCCCTGGGAGAGGGATCGCTATGGCAAGCCGGATCACATCGCCAGCGCGTTGCAGATCATGGTCGACGGCCCGCTCGGCGGCGCGGCGTTCAACAACGAGTTCGGCCGGCCGTGTCTGCTGGGCTATTTCCGCGTCTATGAGCAAACCATCGCCGGCCAGCGGCGCGGCTATCACAAGCCGATCATGATCGCCGGCGGCCTCGGCACGATCGCCGCGTCGCAGACGCACAAGATCGAGTTCCCGGCCGGCACGCTGCTCGTCCATCTCGGCGGGCCGGGCATGCGCATCGGCATGGGCGGTGGCGCGGCCAGCTCGATGGCCGCGGGCAGCAACGCCGCCGAGCTCGATTTCGACTCGGTGCAGCGCGGCAACCCCGAGATCCAGCGGCGCGCGCAGGAGGTCATCAACCACTGCGCCGCGCTCGGCGCTTCGAACCCGATCCTGGCCATCCACGACGTCGGCGCCGGCGGTTTGTCGAACGCCTTTCCCGAGCTTGTCGACGGCGCCGGGAGGGGCGCCCGCTTCGACCTGCGCCAGGTGCCGGTCGAGGAGAGCGGTCTCGCGCCGAAGGAGATCTGGTGCAACGAGAGCCAGGAGCGCTACGTGATGGCGGTGGCGAACGACGCCCTGCCGCTGTTCGATGCGATGTGCGTGCGCGAGCGATGCCCGTACGCCGTCGTCGGCGTCGCGACCGATGATCGCGCGCTCGTCGTCGGCACGAACGTCGTCCTGAGCGAAGCGAAGGACCTCGAGGCTGCACAGTCGCGGAGCCTTCGCTCCGCTCGGGATGACGCGAGGCCGGTCATCGACATGCCGATGGACGTTCTTCTCGGCAAGCCGCCGAAGATGCACCGCGACGTGCGCCGGCGTCCGATCGTGCTGGCGGCGCTCGACCTCGATGGCGTCGAGCTGAAGACCGTCGCCTTCGACGTGCTGCGCCATCCGACCGTCGCCAGCAAGCGCTTCCTCGTCACGATCGGCGACCGCACCGTCGGCGGCCTGTCGTGCCGCGACCCGATGGTCGGGCCCTGGCAGGTGCCGGTCGCCGATTGCGCCATCACGCTCGCCGATTTCAGCGGCGTCGCCGGCGAGGCGATGGCGCTCGGCGAGCGCACGCCGCTCGCCGTCGCCGACGCGCCCGCGTCGGGGCGGATGGCGGTCGGCGAGGCGATCACCAACCTGCTCGCCGCGCCGATCGCGCTCGATCGTGTCAAGCTCAGCTGCAACTGGATGGCCGCGTGCAGCGACGATCCCGCCTCGCCCGGTGACGACGCCGCGCTCTACGACACCGTCAAAGCGGTCGGCATGGCGCTCTGCCCCGCGCTCGGCATCGGCGTTCCGGTCGGCAAGGACAGCCTGTCGATGCGAACGCGCTGGCAGGATGCCGATGGCACGGCCAAGCAGGTGACGGCGCCGGTGAGTCTCGTCGTCACCGCGTTCGCGAGCATCGACGACGTCAGGCCGCATTCGACGCCGCAGCTGCAGCCGGGCGACACGACGCTCGTCCTCGTCGATCTCGGTCGCGGCCGCATGCGGATGGGCGGTTCGATGCTCGCCCAGGGCGCGGGGCAGTTCGGCTCGGAAGTGCCCGACCTCGACGATCCGCAACTGCTCAAGGCGCTGGTCGACGCGATCACGCAGCTGCGCGACGGCGGCCTCGTTCTCGCCTACCACGACCGCAGCGACGGGGGCCTCTGGGCAGCGACGTGCGAGATGGCGTTCGCCGGCCACCTCGGCGTCAGCCTCAACGTCGACCTGCTCGTCACCGAGGGCGACGGCATCGCCGACAGCCGGGCCGATCAAGGCGACGCCAAGAACTGGGCACAGCAGGTGGGTGCGCGGCGCGAGGAGCTGACGCTGCGCGCGCTCTTCAACGAGGAGCTCGGCGCGATCGTCCAGGTGCCGACGGCGCGCCGCGACGAGGCGCTGCGGATCCTGCGCGGCGCCGGCCTCGGCAAGGTGAGCCACGTCGTCGGCAAGACCAACACGCGCTCGATCGTCGAAGTCTGGCGCGATGCCAAGGCCGTCTTCAGCGCGCCGCTGCGCGAACTGCACCAGGCCTGGGACGAGGTGAGCTGGCGCATCTCCCGGCTGCGCGACAACCCGGGGTGCGCCGATGCCGAGCACGAGGCCGCGGGCCGTGTCGACGACGAGGGGCTGCACGTGCACCGCGCCGGGCCCGCATTCGACGCGGCGCGACCGGCAGCGCCGGCGATCGTCGGCAGCGCGCCCAAGGTCGCTGTCCTGCGCGAGCAGGGCGTCAACAGCCATGTCGAGCTGAGCTATGCGATGAGCCAG
>JBDSLQ010000276.1:0-4737 GCA_039916285.1 Caldimonas sp. | reverse complement strand
AGGTGCTGGCCGTCGCGCAGGAAGCCGTGCGGCTCGCCGTTGATCCGACGAATCGGCCGTTTCCGGGGTCGCGGATCACTTCGCTGTCGTAGTGCGCCCCGCATTGGCGCAGGCACGCTTCCAGCTTCTCGATCTCGGGTGGGAAGTCCTTGGCGATGGACTGCTGACCGCCGGCTTCGCCGAAGGGTTTGGACTGCGGCGGCTCAGAGGAGCGGTCGGCCGGCGAGCCGTTCGAGGATCGCCAGCGGTGCGCTCGCCGGGTGGGCGAGACAGGGTGCGTCGAGCAGGAACGTCTGCTCGAGCATGTGCTGGCCGCCTATCGCGGCGTGCAGAACCTGGTCGCTGAAGCAGACCCAGGTGGTGCCGGGCGCGAAATCGACTCGCGCCTGCGGGCTCGAGCGCTGGAACTCGGCGTCGGCCTTGGCGCGGTCGTGCAGCTGCAGCATCAGGTGGTCGTATTCGGTGCGGCGCCGCTTGGTGATGCCGGCGCCGGCCATCAGCCATGCCGAGCCCCGCCACGCCGGCTTGATCAACGGGAAATAGCGGCGCGCGTGCGCCTCGAACGGCTCGCCGACGCGCCAGCGCCGCGGCGCACCGTCGGGGTTGACGTTGGAGAAGACGCGCAGCAGGCGAGTGCCCTGCATCGGATTCGACGGGAACGCGTCGACGTGCAGGCGGGTGTCGTCGTGGCGCCAGCTGCGCACCCGCCCCGCGACGTCGATGGGCCGGAACGACGTGCTGCCGCGGCGCAGGTGGCCTCGGTAGTGCGGGAAGAGGCGCAGGGCGAGTGCTTCGCTCTGCTCGGCGAAGCGGACGATCAACGCGCGCAGCTCGTCCAGGTCGGCAGCCGCGCCGGCGGCGCCGCGCAACTCTCCGGCAGGCCAGCGCACCGACACGTTCTTGGCCTTGACGTCGGCCCAGCGCGGGTCGAGAAAGCGCCGTTCCGAGTCGCCGAACGGGAAGGCGAGATGGGGAAACGCGAGAACGCGGCCGGCCTCGACGACCTCCTCGACCCCGCAGGTCGGGCCCTGGGCCCACGAGCTGTCGTCGAAGCGGCGCACGATCTCGACGGCGGCGGGGGCGTCGCTGGACATCGGCGCGAGGACGCTCAGCGGACGCGCAGACCCGGCACCGCGCCGGCGTGCGGCTCGAGAAGGAACAGCCCCGGATGCGACTTCGCGTCGGCGTGCGCGGCGGCGAGCACCATGCCTTCGCTGACGCCGAACTTCATCTTGCGCGGCGCCAGGTTGGCGACCAGCACGGTCAGCTTGCCGACCAGCTGCTCCGGCGGGTACGCCGACGCGATGCCGCTGAAAACCGTTCGATGGATCGGACGTCCCAGCGGGCCGGCCACCTCGCCGGCGTCGAGCGTCAGCTTCAGCAGCTTGGTCGAGCCTTCGACCTTCTCGCAGGCGACGATCAGGGCGATGCGCAGGTCGAGCTTGGCGAAGTCGTCGATGACCATCGTCGGCGCGATCGCCTCGCCCCCCGGCGCGGGCACGGCGATCGGCTGCGCCGACGCCGCGACCGCCTCGCCGGGGGCCTCGAACAACGCGTCGAGCAGCTTCGGGTCGACGCGCTGCATCAGGTGCTGGTAAGGCGCGATCCGCGTGGGCACGTCGTCGATGTCCTGCCAGGTGAACTCGCGCTCCCGGCCGAACAGCTCGAGTGCGACGCGCCGCGCCAGCGCCGGCAGCACCGGCGCGAGCAGGATCGAGAGCAGCTGGAAACCGTGCAGCGCCAGCGAGCAGATGCCCTGCAGCTCCGCGCCGCGGGCCGGATCCTTGGCGAGCAGCCAGGGCTGGGCGGCGTCGAACTCGGCGTTGATCCGGTCGGCGATCGCCATGACCTCGCGCAGCGCCTTGCCGTATTCGCGCTCCTCGTAGCACGCGGCGATGGTCGCCGCATCGAGCCGCGCCTGCGCGACCAGCGATGCTGTGTCGCCGGCGAAGACAAGCTCGCCTGCGAAGCGCTTGTTGATGAAGTTCGCGGCCCGGCTCGCGATGTTGACGTACTTGCCGACCAGGTCGGCGTTGACCCGCGCGACGAAATCGTCGGGATTGAACTCGATGTCCTCGACGTGGGCATTCAGCTTGGCGGCGATGTAGTAGCGCAGCCACTCGGCGTTCATGCCGATGTCGAGATAGCGCAGCGGCGAGATGCCGGTGCCGCGGCTCTTGCTCATCTTTTCGCCGCTGACGGTGATGAAGCCGTGCACGTAGATGCGATCGGGCACCTTGCGGCCGCTGAACTTCAGCATCGCCGGCCAGAACAAGGTGTGGAAATAGGTGATGTCCTTGCCGATGAAGTGGATCTGCTCGACTTCCGGATCGGCGATGA
This sequence comes from Caldimonas sp., assembly GCA_039916285.1. GTDB lineage: Bacteria > Pseudomonadota > Gammaproteobacteria > Burkholderiales > Burkholderiaceae_C > Schlegelella_A. The sequence continues at coordinate 2,397 of JBDSLQ010000276.1, read as the reverse complement.
ACTGCTCGAACGAGCGCATCTCGCCCTTCGCGCGGGCACCTCCCTTGTCAAAGTGGTTCTCGAGCGACGCCAGGTAGCCGACCGGTGCATCGAGCCAGACGTAGAAGTACTTGCCCGGCGCGTCCGGGATCTCGATGCCGAAGTAGGGCGCGTCGCGGCTGATGTCCCAGTCGGCGAGGCCGCCGTGGCCCAGCTCGTCGACCTTGAACCACTCGCTGATCTTGTTCAGCACCTCGGGCTGCAGCCGTCCTGGCTCGTGGGTCCAGCGCTTCAGGAAATCGAGGCAGCGCTGGGAGGAGAGCTGGAAGAAATGGTGCTCGCTCGATTTCAGGACCGGGGTCGCCCCGGAAAGCGCCGACTGCGGGTTCTTCAGCGCCGTCGGCGCATAGACCGAGCCGCAGACGTCGCAGCTGTCGCCGTAGCGGTCGGGCGTTCCGCACACCGGGCACTCGCCGCGGATGTAGCGGTCGGGCAGGAACATCGCCTTGACCGGGTCGAAGAACTGCTCGACGGGCCTCACCGCGATCAGGCCTTCCTTCCTGAGATGGAGGTAGATGTCCTTGGCGAGGGCGTGGTTCTCCGGACCGTCGGTCGAATGCCAGTTGTCGAAGGAGATGTGGAAGCCGTCGAGGTATCGCTTCCTGCCGGCGGCGATCTCGGCGACGAACGCCTGCGGCGTCTGGCCCGCCTTCTCGGCGGCGATCATGATCGCCGCCCCATGGGCGTCGTCGGCGCAGACGAAGTGCACCTGCTGGCCGCGCATGCGCTGATATCTCACCCACACGTCGGCCTGGATGTACTCCATCATGTGGCCGATATGGAACGGCGCGTTCGCGTACGGCAGGGCGGTGGTGACGAAGAGCTGGCGGGGCATGAGGCTGCGCGTCCGGTCGAGCCCGGGCGCGGGGAGGAGGATCGCGGATTCTATGGAGCAACGGCGCGCAGCCGGCTGTCGTTGCGGCCCTCGCTGCGCCCGCTCGCCGCCTGGCTCGGCCTGCCCCATCGCGAGCGCTGGCGCTGGCTGAAGCGAAAGCTGCGCGAAGCGCTGCCGGGTGCCGACCGGATCCGCAGCCCGGACCGCGTGTATCTCGAGGAAACCCTGCTTCCCGGCCATGCCGCCGACCCGGCGCTGCGCGCTCTCGTCTTTGTAGGCTGCGAGTGGTACACGCGCCACTACGAAGCCATGTTCGACCCCGATCGCTCGCGCTTCCGGACCATCGACATCGATCCGCGCCGGGCCCGCCACGGCGCGGCGCGCCACATCGTCGCGCCGCTGCAGGAGCTCGCGGCGCACCTCGCGCCGGCGAGCGTCGACGTGATCGTCTGCAACGGCGTCTACGGCTTCGGCATCTACGACCGGCGCGAGCTCGGCCGCGCCTTGCTCGCCTCGCACGCGGTCTTGCGTCCGGGCGGCACCCTGATCCTGGGCTGGAACGACGTCCCCGCGCTCGCCCCGTTCGACCCGGTCGGGGTCGCCCTTGCCAGCGGCTTCGCGCGCGATCCCGCGCGTGGCGATGCCTGGCGCGTGCGAACCGACACGCCGACCCGACATACCTTCGACACCTATGTCCGCGTCGACGACGCGTCGGAGCCGGCGGCCACGCCGTAGCGCGCAAGGTCGCGGACGGGGGCGAAGGATCGGGCGAGGGCGCGAAGCAACGCGCGCCGGAGCGCTCTGCCAGAATCGCCCCGCCGAGCCTGTGCGCGACGCCCGCGCTGTGCGCGACCCCAGCGCGCCTCCGCTGCCCAGCTCGGCCGGCCCGGCAACAACGTAGGAATCGCGATGGTCAGGAGAGTGGGCCGGATCGTCATCGCCGCCGCGGCGATCGGCGCCGTCCTGCTCATCGCCAACGCGACGTTCTCGGTCCACCACACCGCCCAGCTGCGCAACGAGTCGGCGGCGGTGCTGCGCAGCAACGAGCTGCTGCTCGCGATCGACAACGTGCTGTCGCTCGTCAAGGACGCGGAGAGCGGGCAGCGCGGCTATGTCATCACCGGCCGCGAGGAGTACCTGGCGCCATACCGTTCGGCCGTCGGCTCGATCCAGGCGCAGTTGAATGCGCTCGAGCAGCTGACTCGCGCCGACCCGGTACAGCAGCGCCTGATGGCGCAATTGCGCAACCACGTCGGCGCGAGGCTGGGCGAGCTCGAAGTGACGATCGGTTTGCGCAGCCGCGAGGGTTTCGACCTGACGCGCGACGTCATTTCCCTCGGCGCCGGCCGCGCCGAGATGCAGGCCTTGCGCACCACCGCCGCCGAGATGGCCGCGCACGAGTCCGAGCGGCTGCTCGCGCGCGAAGCGGCGACCGACCGGACTTATCGCGCGGCGCTCGTCGGCGAGGTCCTGGCTGCGCTCGCGGCGGTCGCCGCGGTGATCGGCTTCACGCTCCTGCTCGC
>JBDSLQ010000275.1:0-5619 GCA_039916285.1 Caldimonas sp. | reverse complement strand
GTCCCTCGGCCTTGACGAGGATCTTGATTCGCGCCTTGTACAGGTTGTCGCGGCGGCCGTAGCGGTTGTAGACGCGGACGATCGCCTCGATGAAGACTAGGATTTCCTGCCAGGGGAGGAACTCGCGAACGACGGTGCCGATGATCGGCGTGCGGCCCATGCCGCCGCCGACGCGCACCTCGAAGCCGATCTCGCCCGCCGCGTTCTTGCGCAGCACCAGGCCGATGTCGTGCCACGCCGTCGCGGCGCGATCCTCGGTCGCGCCGCTGACGGCGATCTTGAACTTGCGCGGCAGGAAGGCGAACTCGGGATGGAGCGTGCTCCACTGGCGCAGGATCTCGCAGTACGGCCTCGGGTCGACGATCTCGTCGGCGGCGACGCCGGCGAAGCAGTCGCTGGTGATGTTCCTGATGCAGTTGCCGCTGGTCTGGATGCCGTGCATGTCGACGTCGGCGAGCAGGTCCATGACGTCGGCGGCGTCGGCCAGGGCGATCCAGTTGAACTGGCAGTTCTGGCGCGTCGTGAAGTGGCCGAAGCCGCCGCCCCGTCCCTGGTACGGGCCGTCGTTGCGGCCGTCGAACTCGCGCGCGATGCGGGCGAGCGCGCGCAGCTGCTTCGCGTTCAGCTCGCCGTAGGGAACAGCGACGCGCAGCATCGGCGCATGCCGCTGCACGTACCAGCCGTTCTGCAGGCGCAGGGAACGGAAGTCGTCGTCGGGCAGCTGCCCGGCGAGATGGCGCTCCAGCTGGTCGCGGAACTGCGCCGCGCGCTGGTGCACGAAATGAGTGTCGAATTCGTCGTATCGATACATGCGCAGACCGTTGTCGTGATGGGCGCCCGGCAGGCGGCCCCAAAATGCAAACCCTGCGCGCGCGCCAGCGGGTCCGCGACGGAAGGGGCGACTCTATCGACGCCGACGCCCCGCGCGAACCATCGATTCGTCAGACCGGTATCCCCATGCGGAATAAGGACAGAGGGCCCGAACGAGGCCGACGCGAATGCCTGGCCCGGCTCGCCGGCCTCGGCGCGCTCGGCCTCGCCGGCTGCGCCAGCGCGCCGCCACCTGTCGTCGTCGGTCCGGTGTCGTCGATGCCGGCGCAGATCGTCGCACCGCCCGTCGCCCCCGCAGCGCTTCCCGCGCCACCGCGTCGGCCGCGCATCGGCCTCGCGCTCGGCGGCGGCGCGGCGCGCGGCTTCGCCCACATCGGCGTGATCCAGGCGCTCGAGGAGAACGGCTTCGCGCCCGATCTCGTCGTCGGCACGTCGGCCGGAAGCCTCGTCGCCGCGCTGTGCGCGTCGGGCCGGAACGGCCGCGAGCTGGCGGCGATCGCCGACGCCATGGACGAGACGGCGTTCGCCGACTGGTCGTATCCGGGCCGGGGCCTGATCCGCGGCGAGGCGCTCGCCAGGTTCGTGCGCGACAAGACCCACCGGCGCGACATCGAGCACATGCGCATCCCCCTCGGCATCGCCGCCACCGACCTCGACAGCGGCGAGGGCATCCTGTTCCGGCGCGGCGACACCGGCACCGCGGTGCGCGCGTCGAGCGCCGTTCCGGCCGTGTTCCAGCCGGTGAGGATCGGCCAGCGCGAGTACGTCGACGGCGGTCTTTCGGCGCCGATCCCGGTCCGTCACGCGCGCCAGATGGGCGCGGACTTCGTGATCGCCGTCGACATCTCCGCCGTGCCCGAAGGCAACCCCACCGGCGACGCCGCGCGCATGCTCATGCAGACCTTCGCGATCATGGGCAAGAGCCTCAAGGCCTTCGAGCTGCGCGATGCCGACCTCGTCCTTCAGCCTGCGCTGGCAGGCGTCTCGGGCGCCGACTTCACGACCCGGCGCCAGTCGATCAAGGCCGGCCGCGACGTGACGATCGCCCACCTCGCCGAGCTGCGCGCGCGGCTCGCCGCCAAGAGCCGGCTCTGATCGTCCGCCGGACCCCCGAGTCGGGGGGGGCCGGCGGTCTTTCGCGGTCGCGGCGGTTGACGCGCCCGAGCGCGCTTCCTACCCTCGACGACGACGCACCGCCGAGGCGGGCGCCTTCTCGTTGTCGCTTAGAAAGGAACGCTCTCATGACATCCCTCGTGCGTCACGCGGCCCTGGCAGGCCTGGCCGCAGCCTTCGTCGGCGTTGCCGGCGCCCAGACGGTCGTCACCTTCGAGGCGGCCGGCGCCAACGCGGCGGCGATCACGCCGACGCGCGACACGTTCCGCGTCGCGGTCGGCGGCGGCACCGTTGCCGGTGCGAACGGCTCGTTCGGCGGCCTGCGCCGCGAGATCAACTGGGACGCCGTCCCCGCCGGGCAATCGGATCCGAATTCGTTCGCGGCCAACTTCTTCAACACCACCTCGCCGCGCGGCGTCGTCTTCGCCACGCCGGGAACCGGCTTTCTCGTCAGCGCGAACGCCGTCGACCCGGTGCCGACGTTGTTTGGCTTCGCGACCGAGTTCCAGACCTTCAGCGCGCAGAAGCTCTTCACGGCGGTCAACAGCAGCATCACCGACGTGTCGTTCTTCCTCCCCGGCACGGCGACCTCGGCCGTGACCACCGCGTTCGGCCTCGTCTTCGTCGACGTCGAGGTCGCCGCCTCGACCCGGATCGAGTTCTTCGATGCCGCCAACCACCTCTTCTACACGCGCGACGCGCTCGTCGCCGGCAACCAGGGCCTGAGCTTCCTCGGCGGCGTCGTCAGCGGCGGCTCTATCGCGCGCGTGCGCATCACCTCGGGCAGCAACACGATCGTCTCGAACGGCGTGCTCGGCAACCCGACGTCCGACATCGTCGTCATGGACGACTTCCTCTACGCCGAGCCCTTGCTGGCCACGGCGGTGCCGGAGCCCTCGGTCCTCGCCTTGACGGGGCTGGGCCTGCTGGGACTCGTGGCGCGGCGCCGGCGCGCGGCGGCGAAGGCGTCCGCGACGACCAGCGCCTGAGGTCAGCGTCAGCGGCCGGCGGGCTTGCTCTCCAGCGGCTGCCCGGCCGCCTGCCAGCCGTCGATGCCGCCGCGCAGGAATCGCGCCGTGACGCCTTGCGCGCGCAGGCGCAAGGCGGTCGCGCGGCCGACCTCGTGGCCGTAGACGCAATAGACGACGACCTCCTCGCCGACCGGCAGGTCCACCGACCACGCGCCGACGGCGGCGGGGTCGCGCCAGTGCGCACCCGGAATCATCGTCTCCGCCTTCTCGAACATGCCGGCGCGGCGCACGTCGAGCAGCGTCGCCGCGGCGATCTCGTCGCGACCGGCGCCGAACGCCTCGCTCGCGCCGTGCACGGCCGCCTGGTAGCGGGCGTAGACGCCGGCCCAGTCGATGTTGGCCATGAAGGCATCGACGTAGGCCGCCGCGGCCGCGCCGAAGTCGAGGTGATAGGCGTGCTCGTACATGTCGAGCGCGAGCAGCGGCACGCCGCCGGCGAGCGAGTGGGTGTGGTCCGCGCACCAGGCGTTGACCAGCGTGCCGTCGGCGGGAACGAAGGTCAGCAACACCCAGCCCGAGCCGCCGCCCAGCGCCTTGCCCATCGCCGAGAACTCGGCGCGCCAGCGCTCGACGCTGCCGAAGCTGGCGTCGAGCGCGAGCGCCATCGCCGGCGTCATCGTCGTGCCGTCGCCGCCGAGCGAAGCGAAGTAGAGCTCGTGCAACAGCATCGAGTTGGCGGCGATCAGCTCCTCGCGTTTCAGCCCGTTGACCGCGAAGCCGGGCGCGGCGGCGAAGTCGAGCGTCGCGAGCTGGGCGCGGATCGCGTTGAGCCGCTTGACCGCGCCGCCGTAGTTGTTGTCGTGGTGACTGCGCAGCAGCCGCTCGGAGAGGCCGCGCAAGCCGGCCGGATCGATGGGAAGTTCCTTGGCGCGAGCGTTCATGCGTTCTCCTTGCCCGGAACGGGCATCACTTGATGCCGGCCCAGCTTGCCGCAAGTCCCGCCAGGCCGCAGACCAGGACCACGGGGATGACGCCGAACTTGAAGCGGAACAGCGCCAGCGCGGCGCCGACGCCGATGACGGCCGCCGGCCACTCGAAGCGGCCGGCCAGCCCTTGCGGCCAGAGCACGTGGTACGCGAAGAAGACGGCGAGGTTGACGATCACGCCGACGACGGCCGCCGTGATGGCCGTGAGCGGCGCCGTGAACTTGAGGTTCCCGTGCGTCGATTCGATGAACGGGCCGCCGAGGAAGATGAACAGGAACGAGGGCAGGAAGGTGAAGAAGGTGACGACGATCGCCGCGGCCGCGCCGGCCAGGAACAGCGAGTCGGCACCGAACAGTGCCCGGCTCCAGCCGGCGACGAAGCCGACGAACGAGACGACCATGATCAGCGGCCCCGGCGTCGTCTCGCCGAGGGCGAGGCCGTCGATCATCTGCGCCGCGCTCAGCCACTGGTGGTGCTCGACGGCGCCCTGGAAGACGTAAGGCAGGACGGCATAGGCGCCGCCGAAGGTCAGCAAGGCGGCCTTGGTGAAGAACCACGCCAGCTGCGTCAGCACCGCATCCCAGCCCAAGGCGACCGCGAGCGCGCCGATGGCGGCGAGCCACATCGCGAGGCAGACGACGAGGACGCGGGTGAACCGCGACCACGTGAAGATCGCATGCGCGGGAGTCGCCGTGCCGGCGTCGATGACGGCAGGGCCGTCCGACAGGGCGGCGCCCCCGTGGCTGCTGCGCGGCGTGAACGCGGCGGGCGCGTGGCGTCCGCCGAAGAATCCGACGGTCGCCGCCGTCAGCACGATCAGCGGGAACGGCAACGCGAAGGCGAAGATCGCGACGAAGGCCGCGACCGCGATGCCCCACAGCCATGCGTTGCCGAGCGTTCGCGAGCCGATTCGGTAGGCGGCCGACATGACGATCGCGGTGACGGCAGGCTTGATGCCGTAGAAGACGCCGGCCACCGCCGGCACGTCGCCGAACGCCATGTAGACCCACGACAGGGCGATCAGGATCAGCAGCGACGGCAGCACGAACAGCACGCCCGCGACGATCCCGCCCCAGGTGCGGTGCATCAGCCAGCCGATGTAGGTGGCGAGCTGCTGTGCTTCGGGTCCCGGCAGCAGCATGCAGTAGTTGAGCGCGTGCAGGAAGCGGCCTTCCGAGATCCAGCGGCGGCGAACGACCAGGTCCTCGTGCATCAGCGCGATCTGTCCGGCGGGGCCGCCGAAGCTGATGAAACCGAGCCGGAGCCAGTAGGCGAATGCCTGGCCGATGCTGATCGGCGCCGGCGCCGCTCCGGCAGCTGACGGCGGCATGCTCATTCGGCAATGTGCGCGCCTGCGCCGCCGTGGGTGATGGGCGGCGATGCGGCAAGCACCCGCCAATCCGTCATGCGGCGAATATCTCACACGAGCTGATTGCTGCAGGACGCAGGCAAAAAAAAGCCCGGATCGCTCCGGGCTTGACGCTGCAGCGCCGCTCGTGCGGCGCCGCTCGCTTCTGCAGCTCAGGACTTCTTGCCCTTGGTCGCGCGGACGGCAGTCGAGGACATCGCGTTGAAGTTCGCCTCGGCGACCTCAGCGGCTTGCTTGGCGGCCTTCTGCGCCGTCTCGATGGCGTTGTTCGCCGCGGCAACCGCCGACTTGATCAGGGCGACGCCGTTCTCGGTGCCGGCCGGCGCGTTCTTGACGGCCGTGTCGACGA
>JBDSLQ010000274.1:0-3140 GCA_039916285.1 Caldimonas sp. | reverse complement strand
ACCGCGACCTGCGTGCCGGCGAGGCGGTGCTCGGCGATGCCGATCGACGAGGCCTCGACCGCGCAGGCGACGAAGCCGCCCTCGGCGAAGTCGTGCAATGCGTTCTGCAGCGTCACCGGATCGGGTGTCGTCATCCCGGTCGAGCGCATCGCGGCAAGCGCGTCGGCGACACGCACCCCGCTCGGGGGTTCTCCGATCCCGAGGGTGCCGACAACGCCGGCGCGCCGGCCGAGCGCCGCCAGCGCCTGCGCCACCCACCAAGCCGTCGAGGTCTTGCCGTTGGTGCCGGTGACGGCGACGACGTCGAGCCTCCGGCTCGGCGCGGCGAGGAAGCGGCTGGCGATGTCGCCGGCCGCCGCTTTCAGGCCGCGCAGCGCGCCGACGCGCGGCTCGGCGTCGAAGGCGAACGCCTCGACGCCTTCGGCCTCGACCAGGCAGGCGCTCGCGCCGGCGGCGAGCGCGGCGCCGACGTAGCTGCGCCCATCGCTGGCGTGGCCCGGCCAGGCGAGGAAGGCGGCGCCGGCGCCGGCGCGGCGGCTGTCGGCGACGAGCGCGCGCGTCTTGCGCTGCACCAGCCAGGCAGTCGCCGCTTCGCGCGAGTCGAGGCGCGCCATGCCGGCTCGAGCGGTCTTGGCCACTAGAAGCTTTCCACTTCGGCCGGGATGTCGTGCGAAATGATCTGCGCCCTGACGTCGAGGTCGGGCTGCACGCCCATCATGCGCAGCGTCTGCTGGACGACCTCGCTGAACACCGGCGCGGCGACGTCGCCGCCGAAGTACTTGCCGGCGCTCGGCTCGTCGACCACCACCGCGACGATGATTCGCGGCTGCGAGATCGGCGCCATGCCGACGAACCAGGAGCGGTATTTCTTGGTCGCGTAGCTCGCCCCTTCCTGCTTGTAGGCGGTGCCGCTCTTGCCGCCGACCGAGTAGCCCATCACCTGCGCCTTCGGCGCCGTGCCGCCGGGCAGCGTGGCGAGGCGGAGCATGTCGCGCACCGCCGCTGCGGTTTTCGGCGAGAGGACGCGGATGCCGGTCGCCACCAGGCTCGGGGTGCTGCCCATAGGCCGCGTCAGCGTCACCGGGATCAGCTCGCCGTCGTGCGCGAACACGGTGTACGCGTGGGCGATCTGGAACAGCGACGCCGACAGGCCGTAGCCGTAGCTCATCGTCGCCTGCTCGATCGGCCGCCAGCTCTTGTACGGGCGCAGCCGCCCGCTCACGACGCCGGGGAAGCCGAGCTGCGGCTTCTGCCCGAAGCCGACCGAGCTGTAGAGCTCCCACATCTCGCGCGGCGTGAACGTCATGGCCATCCTGACCGCGCCGACGTTGCTCGATTTCTGGATCACCTCGGTGACGGTGAGGTTGCCGTGCGGGTGCGAGTCGGTGATGGTCGAGCCGGTGATCGTCATCCGGCCGGGGGCTGTCTGGATCACCGAGGCCGGCGTGACGCGGCCGGTCTCGAGCGCCCAGGCGGCGACGAAGGGCTTCATGGTCGAGCCGGGCTCGAAGGTGTCGGTCAAGGCCCGGTTGCGCAGTTGCGCGCCGGTCAAGTTCTTCCGGTCCGAGGGCGAATAGCTCGGAAAGTTCGCGAGCGCGAGCACTTCGCCGGTCTGTGCGTCGAGGACGACGACGCTGCCTGCCTTCGCCTTGTGGGCCGCGACGGCATCGCGGATCCGCTGGTAGGCGAAGAACTGCACCTTGGAGTCGACCGAGAGGCCGATGTCCTGGCCTCCGACCGGCGCCGTGCTGTCGCCGACGTCCTCGATGACGCGGCCGAGCCTGTCCTTGATGACGCGGCGCGTTCCGCCCTGGCCGGCGAGCTGCTTCTGGAACGCGAGCTCGACGCCTTCCTGGCCGCGGTCCTCGACGTTGGTGAAGCCGACGACATGCGCCGCCGCCTCGCCTTCCGGGTACTTGCGCTTGTACTCGCGCACTTCGTGGATGCCTTTGACGTTGAGGCTCTTGACCGCCTTGGCGACGTTCTCGTCGACCTGGCGGCGCAGCCAGACGAAGTTGGGGTTGTCGGCGAGGCGCGCCTCGAGTGCCGCGCTCGTCATGTCGAGCAGCGTCGCCAGCCTGGCGCGCGAACGCGCGTCGCCTTCGAGATCCTTGGGGATCGCCCAGATCGACGGCGCCGGCACGCTGGCGGCGAGGATCAGGCCGTTGCGGTCGACGATGCGGCCGCGGCTCGCCGGCAGCTCGATCGTGTGGCCGTATCGGATCTCGCCCTGCTTCAGGAAGAACGACGCATCGATGATCTGCACGTAGACGGCACGGCCGAGCAGGAGCGCGAAACCGAGTCCGACGAGCGCGACCAGGAGCTTCGATCGCCAGGGCGGCGTGGGCGTCGCGAGCAGCGGGCTGGTCGAGTAGTTGAAGCTCCTGACGCTGGCGTTGGCCCGCGCCTTGGCGCCTGTCTTCCTCGCATTGGAATTCATCGATTCGCTCCGGAGGGCGGTGACGAGGCGGCCATCGGCAGCGCCACGTATTGCGTCACTGCCGGCGTTGCCGCACGCATCGCCAGCCGCTCGCGCGCCATTCGCTCGACGCGCAGCGGCGTCGCCTGCGACCGCAGCTCGGTCTTCAGCCGCTCGCTGTCGGTGTCGAGTGCGCGCTCCTCGCCCTGCGCCTTGTCGAGCGCGGCGAACAGGCGCCGCGACTCGTACGAGACGCGAACGAGATAGAGGCTGCTCGCCAGCAGGATCAGCAGCAGGACGATGTTGAGCCGCGTCATCCGGCGCCTCCCTCGGCGAGCGGCACGTCGTTGCGCTCGGCGACGCGCATCACCGCAGAGCGCGCACGCGGGTTGGTCGCCGCCTCCGTGGGCCCGGGCTTGACGCGGCCGATCGCGCGCAACCGCTGCGGCCGCGGCACGGCAAAAGGCGCGCGCCGGTCGAACTCGCTCTTGCTCTCGCGAGCGATGAAGGTCTTGACGATCCGGTCCTCGAGCGAGTGAAAGCTGATGACGACGAGCCGGCCGCCGGGCGCGAGCAGGGCGAGCGCGGCGTTCAGGGCTTGCTCGAGCTCCTCAAGCTCGGCGTTGACGAGAATCCGAAGAGCCTGAAACGTGCGCGTTGCAGGGTTCTGGCCCGCTTCTCGGGTGCGGACCGCACCAGCCACGAGGTCGGCAAGCTCGCC
>JBDSLQ010000273.1:0-3825 GCA_039916285.1 Caldimonas sp. | reverse complement strand
AGGACAACACCGCGATGCCGCCCGAATTCCTGCGCCAGCAGATGGCGTGGCGCGAGTCGCTCGACGAAGCCGTCTCGCGCGGCGAGGTGGCCGCCGTGGCCGCCGAGCTCTCGGATGGTCGGCGGCTGGCCTACGAGCGCCTCGCCGAGGCGCTCGACGAAAGGTCCGATTTCGCCGGCGCCGCCGCGGAGGTGAGGGCGCTGATGTTCATCGAGCGCTTCGCGGCCGACGTCGAAGATCGGCTGATGGCGTTGGAAGGCTGAGGGTGGCGTTGCTCCAGATTTCCGAGCCAGGCGCTTCGCCTGATCCGCACACGCGCCGCCACGCTGTCGGCATCGACCTCGGCACCACCCACTCGCTCGTCGCGGCGGTCCGAAGTGGCGTCGCCGAGTGCCTGCCCGATCGCAACGGCGAGGTCATCCTGCCCTCGGCGGTGCGATATCTCGCCGATGGCACGGCGCGCGTCGGTCGCGAAGCGCTCGACGGCGCGATCAGCGATCCGACCAATACGATCGTCTCGGTGAAGCGTCTCATGGGGCGCGGCCTCGCCGATCTCTCGCAGGCGGGCCGGCTCGCCTACGACTTCGTCGATTCGCAAGAGGGCATGGTCCGCCTGCGCACTGCGGCGGGGGTCAAGTCCCCCGTCGAAGCATCGGCCGAGATCCTGGCGACCTTGCGCCAGCGCGCCGAGGACACTTTCGCTTCCGATCTCTACGGTGCCGTCATCACCGTGCCGGCCTACTTCGACGATGCCCAGCGGCAGGCCACGAAGGACGCCGCCGACCTCGCCGGCCTCGAGGTGCTGCGCCTGATCAGCGAGCCGACGGCAGCGTCGATCGCCTACGGCCTCGACAACGGCAGCGAGGGTTTGTACGCGGTCTACGACCTGGGCGGGGGCACCTTCGACATCTCGCTGCTGCGCATGACCCGGGGCGTGTTCGAGGTCGTCGCGACGGGTGGAGACACCGCCCTCGGCGGCGACGACATCGACTCGGCGCTTGCCGCGTGGGCGCTGTCCCGCGCCGGCGTCGTGGCGGCGAGCGCCGGCGACCGACGTGGCGCCGCAATCGCCGCGAGGGCTGTCAAGGAGGCTCTGTCCAGCGACGAGCGTGCGATCTTCCGTTGCACCGTTGGTGGTGCCGCGGTCGAGCAAGCCGTCGACCGCGCCGAGCTCGAAGCCGCCGCCAAGCCCTTCGTCGATCGCACGATCGCAGCCGTGCACCAGGCGGTGCGCGACGCTGGGGTCGACAAGGCGGCGATCGACGGGATCGTGCTCGTCGGCGGCTCGACCCGAATGCCGCTGGTGCGCCGTGCCGTGCACGAATTCTTCGGCCGCGCGCCATTGACCAATCTCGACCCGGACCAGGTGGTCGCGCTCGGCGCCGCCCGCCAGGCCGATGCTCTCGCCGGCAACCAAGGCGCGGGCGACCTGTTGCTGCTCGACGTCGTGCCGCTCTCGCTCGGCATCGAGACGATGGGCGGCCTGGTCGAAAGGATCGTCGAGCGCAACAGCCCGATCCCGACGGCGCGGGCGCAGAGCTTCACGACCTTCCAGGATGGGCAGACGGCGATGTCGATCCACGTCGTCCAGGGCGAGCGCGATCTCGTCGCTGACTGCCGCTCGCTCGCCCGTTTCGAGCTCCGCGGCATCCCGCCGATGGTCGCCGGCGCCGCGCGGATCGCGGTCGCCTTTACCGTCGACGCCGACGGCTTGCTCAGCGTCCAGGCGCGGGAGGAGACTTCGGCGGTCGAGGCTTCGGTGACCGTAAAGCCGAGCTACGGGCTGTCGGACGATGAAGTGACGCGCATGCTGAGCGAGGGCTTCGGCCACGCCGAGGACGACATGGCGGCACGCGTGCTGCGCGAAGCCCAGGTCGACGCGGATCGGCTGCTCGGCGCGATCGCTGCGGCGCTGGCTGCGGACGGCGAGCTGATCGCGGCCGAACAACGCTCCGACATCGAGCGCGCCGCTGACGAGCTGCGCACCGTGCGCCGTTCGACCGACCGCGCGGCGATCGAGCGATCCGCGAATGCGCTCTCCGACGCAACCGAGGAATTTGCCGCCCAGCGGATGGACCGTGGCATCCGGCGCGCGCTGGCCGGCCGCCGCGTCGAGGACCTCTGAGCATGCCGACGATCAAGGTCCTGCCGCATCCGGAGTACTGCCCGGAGGGCCGCGCGATCGAGGCCAAGCCGGGCGAATCGATCTGCGAGGCAATGCTCGAGAACGGCATCGCCATCGAGCACGCCTGCGAGATGAGCTGCGCCTGCACGACCTGCCACGTCGTCGTCCGCGAGGGCTATCCGTCCCTGGGCGAGCCTGACGAAAGCGAGGAAGACCTGCTCGATCGGGCCTGGGGGCTGGAGCCGACCTCGCGTCTTTCCTGCCAGGCGATCCTGACGCGGCATGACGTGACAGTCGAGATACCGAAGTACTCGATCAACCACGCGAAGGAAAAGCACTGAGCGGCGCGCCGCCGCCGGCCGCGGCCGGAAAGTCTCGGGTGCTAGCGCCGCTCGTGGTTCGGGTTCATCGCCCGGCGCAGCCAGCCGAGCGGGCTGATCGAGTCGAAGAATGAATCCGGCGCCGTGGTGTCGCGCTCGGCGATGACCGCGCGCCCGTCGAGCATCTCGACGAAGGCGCGAATCTCGGACTTGCGCAGCCCGCTGACCTCGACCAGCTTGGCCAGGCTCATGAAGCGCTGCGACATCTCGCTCAAGGCACGGCGATGAGCCGTGCGCCGATAGTCGGCTGGTAGCTCGGGCCAAGCGAGGAGACGGTACTCTTTCATCGACGAAGCGGCTCGCGGGACATGGCTTTTCTGAGCGGGGAGGTGAGCCTAACCCGTGTAGCGCTCCGGCAGATAGCACTGTTTGCTAGCCCTTCGTGATATTTGCAACGATCGGCGTGGGCCCCGGCCCGACGGTGCACCGCCGACCAGCCCGAAAATCCGCACCCCCTCAGGACGCAACCTGATGCAACGCGCGATGAACCTCGCTCTGCCACGGCAGCGCATGGACCAGATGGTGCAGGCGAAGGGCGACCTGGAACTCCGTCAGCGCCTCGCCGTCGTCGTCGAGCAGCTTCAAGTTCGTGACGAGCCCGAGCGGATCGGACATCGCCACCACGCCTTGCTGCAGGCGGACCCAATCCCAGGCGACGCCTGCCGACTGTTCTTCTCGCTCGTCGCCCCAGAGCGTCTGGCCAGTGCAGGGGCACAGGTCGTCACCGAAGTTCAACACCCGAGTGCCCAAGTGAGTCAGCTGAAGCTGAGGCGCTCGGCTGGCCTGCCACAATAGCGGCGGCCATGCACAAACTATCCACGCAGGCGTTGTGGTGGTGGTTGTTGGATGGATGGTGATTCCTTGGTGTGGATAGAGCCTGCAGTGTGGCAAAGCAACGGATGTTTGCCATCTGTCAGAGTTGTCAGGGTGAAGCGCCGGGACTCACGCGGTTCCGGCTGACCGGTCGAAGGGCTGAAGCGCAATGCTTGAAAGCGGCTTCACATCAGTTTTGAAGACGCGCAACCGCGACGAATTGCAGGCCGAAGTCGTCAACTTCACCAAACGCCTGGGTTTCGAGACGGTGTCGGCGACGGTGGTCATCGATCATCTGCTCGGTGAAGCGGAATTCATCACTGTCGACAACACGCCGCGCGGCTTCCGCGAAATATTCGAGGACCCGAAGAACTACCGGCGCGACCCGGTGATGCAGCACTGCAAGAGGCAGAGCATGCCGATCATCTGGGACCAGTCGACCTATGCCGAGAAGGGCGTGGGCGAGATGTGGGAGGCGCAGGCGCGCTTCGGCTATCGGTCGGGGAT
>JBDSLQ010000272.1:0-17860 GCA_039916285.1 Caldimonas sp. | reverse complement strand
ACGCCCTCGTCCCGCATCATCTCGGTGACGAGCAGCTCGATGCGATCGAGGAATGCCTCGCGCCCCGCCAGCGCGGCGGGATCGATGACGATGAACGCCTGGCCGATCTTCGGCTGGTTGCCCTCGTCGACGAAGAAGCTCGACGCCTCGAAGCCGAAGCTCGCGCCGACGAGCGCGCTCACCAGCAGCTCGACGACGAGTGCCAGCATGGCCCCCTTGGTGCTCGTGACGGCGCCGATCGGCAGCATCGAGCCGGTCATGCCGGCGGCCGGATCGGTGGTCGGCTCGCCGTTCGCGTCGAGCGCCCAGCCGAGGGGGATCGAGCGACCGCCCTTGGCCGCGACCATGAGCTTGCCGCGCGCGACTTCGCTCAGGCTGAGGTCGATCATCAACGGCTCGCCGATCGCGCCGGACGCGCCGCCGGCAGGCCGGCGCGGGAAGATCGCGGCGACCGGATTGGTGCCGAAGATCGGGTGGCGTCCGCCCGCCGCGGGCATCGCCGCCGGCGAGTTGGCGAAGCCGAGACCGACCATGCCGGCGGCGCCCACCGGCCTGAGGTGGTCGACGATGACGCCGGCGTGATGGCTGTTGCGAACGCCGACGAAGGCGACGCCGAATTCCGCTGCGCGCCGCACCGCCTCCTCGACCGCCAGCGCGCAGGCGGGAAACGCCAGGCCGTCGTGGGCATCGACGAGCGCCGCGGCGGCCTTGGTGGCGACGAGCGTGGGCAGCGCAGCGCCGTCGACACGGCCGTTGCGAAGATGCGTCGTGTATTGGGCGACGCGGCCGAGCCCGTGCGACGACAGGCCCTGCGCCTCGGCCAGCACGAGCGCCCGCGCCGTCGCCTCGGCCATCGCGGCGCCCGCTCCGGCGCGACGCAGGGCATCGGCGACGCGCGTCGTCGCCTCGGCCAGGGAGAGCATCGTCGTCACGCCAGCGCCTCCAGCACCCTGTCGGCGATGATCAGCGACACCCGCTCGTTCGCCTCGGCCGTCACGCCGGCGATGTGCGGCGTGAGGAGCAGGTTCGGGCAGCCGGCGAAGGGGTGATCGGCGGCGAGCGGCTCGCGCGCGAACACGTCGAGCGCCGCCCCGCCCAGCCGGCCGCTGCGCAGCGCCGCGGCGACCGCCGCTTCGTCGACGATACCGCCGCGCGCCGTGTTGACGAGCACCGCGCCCGGCTTCATCGCCGCGATGCGCGCCGCGTTCATGAGGTCGCGGGTCGCCTCGAGCAAAGGCACGTGCAGGCTGACGACGTCGGCGCTGGCGAGCAGCTCGTCGAGGCCGACGGCGTCGACCCCGACGTCGCGGTACGCCGCGTCGGCCGCATCGAGCATCGCGTCGGTGGCGACGACGCGCATTCCCACCCCCTGAGCCAGGCGCGCCGTGATGCGGCCGATCGAGCCGAAGCCGACCAGGCCCATCGTCTTGGCACCGATCTCGCGGCCGCTGCCGAGCGCCTGCCGCGGCCAGCCGCCGGCAGCGATCTCGGCCGTCGAGCGGTAGGCGCCGCGCAGCAGCAGCAGCGCCGCGCCGACCACGTATTCGGCGACGGCGAGCGCGTTCGCGCCGGTCGCTGGCACGACGGCGATGCCGCGCGCCGCGCAGGCATCGACATCGATGTTGTCGAGGCCGACCCCGAGCCGGCCGACGACCGCGCCGGGCGCCAGCGCCGCCAGCAGGGCGCCGCGAACCTGGGTGCGGTTGCGAACGATCAGGGCATCGGCCCCCGCCGCGGCGCGAAGGAGTCCCGCTGCGTCGTCGACCAGCGCCGGGTCGAAGAGCACGTCGTGCCGCTCCGCCAGGCGCGCGACGGCGCGCTCGTCCATGAACTCGCTGATGACGACGCGGCCCACGCGGTCGACGCTTTCGGCTCGACGGCTCTGCGCTTACGCGCTCTCGTACAGCCGCGTCAGGACGAACTCGCGATGGCCCAGCGCCTCGGCGGCCGTGTAGCGGCCGTTGGCGGTTCTCAGCAGGCACTCCAGGAGCTGGTCGCCCGCCTGGTCGAGGTTGATCTCGCGCTGAAGCAGGCCCGAGGTGTCGACGTCGATGTGCTCGCTCATCAGCCGCACCGTCCGCGGGTTCGAGCAGATCTTGATGACCGGAAGGATCGCGTTGCCGATCACGTTGCCCTGGCCGGTGGGGAAGAAGTGCGCCGCGTAGCCGGAGGCGGCGCACAGCGTCACCATCTCGGCCGCCGCCGACGACGAGTCCATGAACCACAGCCCAGGGTGCGTCGGCATCTCGGCCTTGTCGATCACGCCGTCGACCGTGCACTTCTTGCCGATCTTCTGGATGTTGCCCAGCGCCTTTTCCTCGATCGTGGTCAGGCCGCCGGCGATGTTGCCCTTTGTCGGCTGCGAGTCGGAGAGGTCGCTGGTCTTGTGGCGATCGATCACCTTCTGGTAGCGGTCGAACATGAACATGAACTGCCGGCGCACCTCGTCATTGGCGCAGCGCGCGGCGACGATCTGCTCGCCGCCGGTGAGCTCGGTCGTCTCGCCGAAGCAGAGGTAGTTGCCGAGCGGATGGAGCTTGTCGAAGGCGTTGCCGACAGTCGGATTCGCGCCGCAGCCGGAGGTCGTGTCGCTCTCCCCGCACTTGGTCGACACCCACAGCTCGTTGAGCGGGCACTCTTCGCGCTGTTTCTCGCTCGCCCACTGCACATAGTCGCGCGCGGCCTTGCTGGCGCGCAGGATCGTGTCGTGGTCGCCGTGGCCTTCGATGCCGAAGCCGACGACCGGCTTGCCGGTGCTGGCGATGCCTTCGACGACCTTCTGGGTCCAGCCGTCCTCGATGCCGATAACCACCACCGCGGCGACGTTGGGGTTGCAGCCCGCCCCGATCAGGGTGCGGAAGTGCAGGTCCAGGTCGGCGCCGAACTGAAGCCGGCCGTAGGGGTGCGGGATCGCCATCGCGCCCTTGATGTTGTGCGCCACCGCCTCGGCCGCGGCGTTCGAGAGGTCGTCGAGCGGCAGGATCACGACGTGGTTGCGGATGCCGACCCGGCCGTTTTCACGACGGTAGCCGAGGAAGGTGGTTTCTTTGGAAACGACGGTCATGGTGGTTCTCCGGCTACCAGCGCTTGGTCTTGATGTTTTGCACATGGGCGTGGTCGCCCGCCTTGATCGGCGCCACGACCTTGCCCATGTCGATGCCGTACTTCAGCACCGTGTCGCCGGGCGCCATGTCCTTGAGCGCGACCTTGTGGCCGATCGGAATGTCCTGGTTGGCCTGAACCTGGATCGTCTTGTCCTCGTCCATGATCCAGCCGGTCATGGCCGTCCCGGCCGTCACGCCTTCCACCACCACGACGGCGACGGTGTCGCGGGTGTCATGCAATACGAAATGGATCATGAGCCGACTCCGGCAGTTGTCGAGACACGGATCGTAGGGGCGCGCCACACCGTGTCAACCGAGTCATCTAGATGACATGGATGTCGACCCGCCGCTCGGCTAGAATCGAAGCCGACGTGCGATCCGCTGCGCCCACCTCGTTCTTCAAGCCGATCGCGCCCGACTCGGCCGGCATGCCCCTCTATCGCGCGGTCAAGCAGGCCGTGCTCGCCGCCATCGAGGCCGGGGCCTTCCCCCCCGGCGCGGCGTTGCCCAGCGAGGCCGAGCTCGCGCGCTCGTTCCGGGTCTCGATCGGCACCCTGCGCAAGGCCATCGACGAGCTGGGGGCCGAGCACATCATCGTGCGCCGCCAGGGCCGCGGCACCTTCGTGGCGACCCACACCCAGGGCCGCTTCCTCTTCCAGTTCTTCCACGTCGAGCGCAGCGACGGCCTGCGCGAGCACCCGCAGGTGGACCTGGTGTCGTTCGAGCGGTCGCGCGCCGACGACGTCGCCGCGGCGGCGCTGCAGGTGCGACCCGGCGAGCCGGTGATCGAGATCGAGAACCGCCTGCGCCTGCAGGGCCGTGCCGTCGTCCACGACCGGATCGTCGTGGTCGCCAGACTGTTCAAGGGCCTGACCGAAAAGCGTTTGGGCGACCGCACCGGGACCATCTACCAGCTGTACCAGTCGGCCTTCGGCATCTCTGTCATCCGGGCTGTCGAGCGTTCCCGGGCCGGCCCCTCGCCCGCCGCGACCTGCCGCGTGCTCGGCATCCCGCCGGGCCTTGCGGTATTGCACGTGCACCGGACCGCCCTGACCTTCGGCGACCGGCCGGTCGAGTACCGGCATTCGATCATCGACACCACGCGCCACGAGTACGTGAACCTGCTGGCGCGGCCAGCCCGAGGGATCGGCACCGCTGTTCAGCCCGTCGGGTGACGGCACGCCTTCGTCGGCACGACATGGCTATCTGCGCGGCGCCGGCCCGGTGGAATCGCGAACCATGAGTTCGACCTCGACTTCGGTGGCGGGTCGGAGCGGCCGTTGTGCGATCGCCTCGATCAGGCGGTCCGCGGCGGCGCACCACATCTGCTCGGTCGGCACATGCACTGTCGTGAGGGCTGGAAGGACATGGCGCGCCATCTCGAGGTCGTCGAAGCCGACGATTGACACCGCCTTGGGCACTGCGATTCCCATCCTCTGGGCCTCGAGCAGCGCGCCGAACGCCAGCACGTCGTTGCCGCACACGACGGCCGTCGGCGCCGGCACCGCGGTCATCAGCGAACGAAACCCGTGGCGGGCTTCCGCGAGCGCATAGCGACACTCGACCAGGTACGGCGGCGAAAGGTCCAGCTTCGCCTCCTTGAGAGCCTGCCGAACACCGGCGACACGCGCGGCGGCACGGTCGTTGTCGCGAGTGATGCCTGCCAGCATCGCCACGCGCCGGTGCCCCAGATCGAGCAGGTAACGAACCGCTTGCCCGATCGCGCGTGCGTTGTCGAAGCCGACGCAGAGCATGTCGGGCGGCGCAGGATAGGTCATCACGTGAACCGTAGGCAACTTGCGCTGCCGCAGGAACCGTAGCAGCTGCGGGCTCTGACCAATCCCGCAAAGGGCCAGAGCGTCTGCACCGCGCGTGACCAGGTTCATGGCCTGTCGAACCTCGGTGTCCAGGTCGTATCCGCTGGTGGCAATCAGCAGTTGCAGCCCGGCATCCGCCAAGCGCCGCTGCAAGGCGTCGATGGCCTTCGCAAAGATGGCGTTGTCGACGGTAGGGAAAATCGCGCCGACGGTGCCGCTGCGATTCAGCATCAACGACCGCGCCCCCGCGTGCGGCACGTAGCCGAGGCGGACAACGGCTTCGATGACGCGTTGGCGCAGGGTGTCGCGCACCGTCTGGGGCCGGTTCAGGACGCGGGACACGGTGGCCGTCGAGACCCCGGCAGCAGCGGCGACGTCATTGATGGTTGGAAATGAAACGCTTCTCGACGTCACGGATCGACTGTACGCGCTTGCATGGATTTGAAGGTCCCGATGGAGAGTGCAGGCTTCATAGGGGATATCACTGATTTCGAGGGGCTTGACGTCAAAACGGATATTACCGAACATGACCACTGAATGAAAGCGCTTACACCGACAGCGACAGGCCCGGTACCGGCGATGCCGACGTTGGAGCGAGCGATCGAACGCGAGCCTTCGGCGCGGCTCCGCTTCGCCAAGGTCGCTGCTGCGCTGATCGTGCTTGCCGCGGTGGTGTTCCTCTGGCACTTGCTGACCGCCGTCCTCGGCGTGATCTCCCCGGCCCGGTTCCCGACGCCCGTGGACGTCGCCACGGCGGTGCAGCAGATCGTCGTCGAGGGCTACAGCAACGCTCGCTGGCACGAACACGTGCTGCGCAGCGTGCTGCTGGTGACGATGGGCTTCGTCGTGGCGTCGTCGTTCGGCGTCGCGCTCGGACTGGCCATGGGCGCGAGCCGAAACGTCGAGGCGTTCGTCAACCCGATCTTCCTGTTGCTGCGGCCGATTCCACCCCTGGCCTGGATCCCGCTGGCGATCGTCTGGCTGGGCCTCGGCGACGCGGCCAAGATCATGGTCATCTTCGTCGCCGCGTTCGTACCGTCGGTGATCAACAGCTACACCGGCGTGCGCCAGATCGACAGACCGATCTTCGAGGCCAGCGCGGTGCTTGACATCCGGGGCTGGCGCTACTGGCGCGAGGTGCTGATCCCGGGCGCAATGCCCAGCATCTTCACCGGCCTCAGGCTGTCGCTGCAGGCATCCTGGACGACGCTAGTGGCGGCCGAACTGATCGGCGCCGTCGCGGGGCTCGGCCAGATCCTCAACCAGGCGGCGCAAGACATCTACCCGGCAATGATCGTCGTGGGCATGATCAGCGTCGCGCTCTGCGGTTGGCTGATGACGCTCGGCCTGGGCTGGCTCGAACACCGCGTCATGCCGTGGAGGACGCGCTGATGCTGGCACCACGGCTCGACCCCGCGCGCTTCTGGGCCCTGACGACGGCCGGCGGCGCCAGCTTCTTCCTGTTCTGGAGCGCCGCCGCGCTGTCCGGGCTGACCTCGCGCGAGTTCCTGCCCGCGCCGTGGGACGTTGCCGCGCGCTTCGCCCATCTCGTGGTCGAGCCGTTCGCCGGCTTCACGCTGTTCCAGCACCTGCTGTCGAGCTTCCAGCGCTTCGCGCTCGGGTTCGTGCTGGCGGTCGTCGTCGGCATTCCGCTCGGCCTCCTGATGGCGTGGTTCCGCTGGGTCGACCGCATGGTCGCGCCGGCGTTCGAGGCGGTGCGCTTCATCGCGCCGATCGCCTGGGTCCCGTTCGCCGCGCTCTGGTTCGGCACCGGCATCGGCGGGCCCGTGCTGATCATCTTCATGGGTGCTTTCCCGGCCGTGCTGATCAACACCTACCGCGGCGCCAAGAACGTCGACCACAAGTACATCGAAGCGGCACAGATGCTCGGCGCGAGCAGCTGGCGGGCGATGACGCAGGTGCTGCTGCCGGCGGCGGTGCCATCGATCGTCGCCGGCCTTCGCATCTCGGCCGGCCTCGGCTGGCAATCGCTGGTCGGCGCCGAGCTGATCGTCGCTTCCAGCGGCGTCGGCTACCTGATGGTCAAGGGCCAGGCGGCGGTCTCCACCGCCACGGTCATGAGCGGAATGATCGCGATCGGCGTCGTCGGGCTGCTGATCGACGTCGCGCTGCGGCGGCTGCAGCAGCAGATTGAAACGAGGCGCGGCCTCTGAGCCGCAGGAGTTGCGCAGTGGCCATCATCCGATTCGACAGCGTCCAGCGCACCTTCAGCCAGGGTGGCAAGGACTTCGTCGCACTGAAGGACATCGAGCTCGAGGTTCAGGATCGCGAGTTCGTCGCGATCGTCGGCCCTTCGGGGTGCGGCAAGACCACCTGCATGCGCATGGCGGCAGGGCTCGAGCACCCGACCGGTGGGCACGTCTACGTCGACAGCGACGAGGTGACGAAACCCGGCCCCGACCGCGCGGTGGTGTTCCAGGCCTTCGCGCTCTTCCCGTGGAAGAGCGTCTGGGACAACATCGAGTTCGGGCTCATCTCGCTCGGCGTCGACGCGGCCGAGCGCAAGCGCCGCATCGAGCACTACATCGGCCTGATGGGCCTGAGCGGCTACGAGCGGGCGTATCCGCACCAGCTGTCGGGCGGCATGCAGCAGCGCGTCGCGATTGCACGCGCCTACGTGCTCGATCCGAAGGTGCTTCTGATGGACGAGCCATTCGGCGCGCTCGACGCCCAGACTCGTGTCGTGATGCAGGAAGAGCTGGTGCGCCTGGCGCGCCAGCATCCGCGCACGGTGCTGTTCATCACCCACGCGGTCGAAGAGGCCGTGTACCTCGCTGACCGTATCGTCGTCATGTCGCGACGCCCTGGAACGATCCGCGAAATCATCGACGTCAAGTCGATCCGCGAGGCCGAGGGCTGGGATCAGCACAAGCGCATCGAGGACGTGATGGACCTGCCGTCGTTCGTCCGTCTGCGCACCCATGTCTGGAAACTGCTGCGCGAGCAGCAGGCCGACGAACTCCATTGAAGACGACGACCGATCAACCCGGAGACACACCATGAAGCGCACCCTGAGTCTTACCCTCCTCGCAACCGTTCTCGCCGGCGGCGGCGCCGGCGTGCAGGCGCAGCAGCCGTTGGCGGAGATCAACGTCAGCTACCAGCCGGCGCTCTATTGGGCGCTGCCGTTCTACGTTGCCACCGAGAAGAACTGGTGGGCCGAGGTGGGGCTGAAGCCGGCTTTCAGCATCTTTCCTGCCGGCGTTCCGCAGATTGCGGCATCGGCATCGAAGTCGTGGGACGTGGGCGGCACCGGCTCGGTGCCGGCTGTCCTTGGCCATGTCCGCTTCGGCATCAAGACGATCGGCATCACCAACGACGAATCCGCGGGCAACGCCCTGCTGGTGAGGAAGGACGTCGCCGACAAGTTCACCAAGACGCCCGCGGCGATGAAGGGCCAGACGATCCTGCTCACCGCCAACTCGACCGGTGACTACGCCGTCCAGGCGTGCCTGAAGAAGTACGGCCTGGCCAAGGGCGACGTGACGATCAAGAACATGGGTCAGGCGGAGATCATCTCGGCGGTCTCGTCGAACAATGCCGAGCTGGCCGGGCTGTGGGCGCCGAACATCTACACGCTCGAGGAAAAGGTCGGCGCGAAGGTGTTGTGCTCCGGAAAGGAAGGCGGCGTCGTCGTTCCCGGCGCGCTGATCGCGCGCGGCGAATACGCCGAGCAGAATCCCCAGAACGTTGCCAAGTTCCTCGCCGTCTACCTGCGTGCGTGGAGCTGGATGAACGCCAACAAACCCGAAGCGATCGCGATGATGAAGAAGTTCTACGAGCAGGGCGGGGTCGCGATCAGCGAGGCCTCGATGAAGAGGGAGTTCGACACCCGCCCGACCTTCGACCTGACCAGCCAGCTGGCACGAATGGACCGGGCGCGAGGCAACTCCGACATGGACTCGTGGTTCGGCCAGATCGGGATCTTCATGCGCGGCACGGGTGCCATCCCGACCGTGCCGCAGCCGAACGACTACATCACCGATGTCTACATGAAGCGCGTCGCGGCCGATCCCAAACTGCGCGAATTCGCCAACCGCACCAAGTGATCCCTTCTGGCGGCCCGCGGGCCGCCTCTTCAGCGGCGCGTTGTAAGCGCTTCCAGGTCGCCTTGCCACTTTACGGAGAGCTCCATGACCGTCACGTATCTGAAGAAGGCGACCAAGACGCCCGAGACCGAAACCGCCACCGCTCAGAAGGTGGTCACCGAGATGCTGGCCGCCATCGAATCCGGCGGTGAAACCGCCGTGCGCGACTACGCCAGGAAGCTCGACCAGTGGAACGGCGAGATCGTGCTGACCCGGACCGAGATCGACCGTCGCGCCACCGAGGTGCCGGAACAGGTGAAGCGGGACATCGACTTTGCGATCAAGCAGGTAAGCGACTTCGCGCGCGCGCAACGCGAGTCCATGCACGAGTTCTCGATCGGCCTGCATCGCGGCGTGACCGCGGGTCAGCGCGTGCTGCCGGTCAACGTCGCGGGGTGCTACGCGCCGGCTGGCCGCTACGCGCACATCGCTTCGGCGTACATGGGGGTGGCCACCGCGAAGGCTGCGGGGGTCAGGACCGTGATCGCCTGCTCGGGGCCCTTTCGCGACGGGCCGATGCACCCCTATGTGCTCTACGCCTTCGACCGCGCCGGCGCCGACGTCGTCATGACGCTGGGCGGCGTGCAGG
The DNA here is from genome assembly GCA_039916285.1 of Caldimonas sp. Lineage (GTDB taxonomy): Bacteria > Pseudomonadota > Gammaproteobacteria > Burkholderiales > Burkholderiaceae_C > Schlegelella_A. The sequence goes on along the minus strand of JBDSLQ010000272.1, from coordinate 8,241 downwards.
CGATCGCGACGATGGCTTATGGCCTTTTCGACAGCCGGCCGGCCGATGTGATCGTCGGGCCGGGCAACAAGTTCGTCGCCGAGGCCAAGCGAGCCTTGTTCGGCAAGGTCGGCATCGATGTCTTTGCCGGTCCCTCCGAGGTGGCCGTGATCGCCGACGACTCCGCCGATGCCGCCATCGTGGCCAGCGACCTGGTCGGCCAGGCCGAGCACGGCCACGAATCACCGGCGTGGCTGTTCACGACCTCGAAGCTGCTGGCTACCGAGGTCATGGCACTGGTGCCGGGCCTGATCGACAAGCTGCCGCCGACCGCCAAGGACGCGGCGGCAAGCGCGTGGCGCGACTACGGCGAAGTGATCGTCTGCGACACACGCGAGGAAGTGGCCGAGGTGTCGGACCGCTACGCGAGCGAACACCTCGAGGTGCATGCGCGCGAGCTCGACTGGTGGCTCGCCAACCTCACGTGCTACGGGTCGCTTTTCCTCGGCGAGGAAACAACGGTGGCCTACGGCGACAAGGCGAGCGGTCCCAACCACGTCCTGCCGACCAAGGGCGCAGCGCGCTATTCCGGCGGGCTGTCGGTGCACAAGTTCATGAAGACGCTCACTTGGCAGCGGATGACGCGCGAGGCCGCGCGCGATATCGGCGAGATCACCGCCCGCATCTCGCGCCTCGAGGGCATGGAAGCCCACGCCCGCACCGCCGACGACCGGCTGGCGAAGTACTTCCCGGGCGAGCAGTTCGAACGCGGCACGCCGGTCAGCATATGAAGCTCGGCTTTCTCTTCGACCTGCGCGGCCGACGCGCGCTGGTGACCGGCGGCAGTTCCGGCATCGGCGAAGCGATGGCGCGCGCGCTCGGCCTGGCGGGGGCGCAGGTGCTGCTGGTCGCGCGGCGCGAGGCCGAGTTGGCCGCGGCCGCCGAGCGCCTCGGCGCCGATGCGATCAAGGCGCAATGGCTGCCCGCCGACCTCGGTGATGTCGACGCGCTGCGCGCCGCCGCGGCCGAGGCCGAGCGCCGGCTGGGCGGGGTCGACATCCTCGTCAACGCCGCCGGCGCCAACCTGCGCCAGGCCTTCGCCGAAGTCACTCCCGAGTCCTGGCAGACGCAGATCGCGCTGCATCTCACGGCGCCGTTCTTCCTGACCCAGGCGCTCGCGCCTGGCATGAAGACGCGCGGCCACGGCCGCATCCTGAACATCGCGTCGCTGCAGAGCCATCGCGCCTTCGCCGACAGTGCACCCTATGGCGCCGGCAAGGGCGGCGTCGTTCAGCTGACGCGCGCGATCGCTCAAGAGTGGTCGGCGCACGGCATCACCTGCAACGCGATCGGTCCGGGCTTCTTCCCGACCGTGCTGACGGCGGCGGTCTTCGCAAGCGCAGAGCTTGCCGAGCGCCATGCCGCCCAGACCTGTGTCGGCCGCAACGGCAGGCTCGAGGATCTTTACGGTGCGACCGTTTTCCTCGCGAGCGACGCGTCGGCTTACATCAGCGGCCAGACCTTGATGGTCGACGGCGGCTACAGCGCGAAGTGAGTCAGCGATGAGCGCAGCGCCTTTCGGCGCCTTGCGGCCCGCACCTTCTCCGGGAGAACGTCAATGAAGGCCCTCGTCTACACGCAGCCGAAGGAGATGCAGCTGCAGGAACGCCCGATGCCCGAGCTGGTCGCAGGCGAAGTGGTGCTCAGGATCGAAGCCGTCGGCATCTGCGGCTCCGACATGCACGCCTGGCACGGCCATGATCCCAGGCGCCAGCCCGGGCTCGTGCTCGGCCACGAGTTCGTCGGCCGGATCGATCGATCCGCCGCGCCGGGCTTCGAGCCCGGGTCGCGCTGGACCGGCAACCCTCTGATCGTTTGCGGCACGTGCGAATACTGCGTCCAGGGGCGCAACAACCTGTGCGCGAACCGGACCATGGTCGGCATGACGCGGCCGGGCGCGTACGCCGAATACATGAGCATCCCTGCGGCATCGCTAGTGGCGCTTCCGCAGGACATGCCGACCGTCGCCGCCGCGCTCACCGAGCCGGCCGCCACCGCCTGGCACGCGATCAACCTGTCGATGCGCGCGCTCGCCCGCCCGTTGCACGAGTGCCGCGTGCTCGTCATCGGCGGCGGTGCGATCGGCATGCTCGCCTCGCTACTGCTGGTGCACCTCGGGGTCCGGCACCTGAGCGTCACCGAGCTCAATCCGAAGCGTCGCGAGACCCTGGCCCGCGCCGTCGGATGCGAAACGATCGACCCGCGCAGCCAGCCGCTGGCGGACAGCCGCCACGACTTCGTCATCGACGCCGTGGGCAGTAAGGTCACGCGCGAGCAGGCGTTTCGCACCATTAAGCCCGGTGCCGTGGTCATGCACGTCGGCTTGCAGGACTGGGCGAGCGAGATCGACATGCGAAAGCTCACGCTGGCCGAGATCACCCTGCTGGGGACCTACACCTACACCACCGCCGACTTGCGCGCGACGGTCGACGCACTGCACCGCGGCGTGTTCGGCGATCTGGCGTGGGTCGAGGAACGGCGGCTCGCCGAAGGGCCGCAGGCCTTCGTCGATCTCGATCGCGGCGACAGCGCTGCAGCAAAGATCGTCCTACGGGCGTGAGAGGCGCGCTGCGCTGAAGCGACCAAGTGACTGCGCTCGACCTGGGTTCGATCTCGAAGACTCCGTCGTCGAGGCACGCAAGGCGAAGCACGCAGCGAGCTGCAGGTGCTGCTGCAATCGCAACTCGCACGAGACACCGGCAAGACGCTCGTCGTGCGCGTCAACTCCATCGACAGCGGGCACTTCGCGGCCGACGTCCTGGCCGTCGTGCGACCTGGCGTGCAGTTCGTCAACCTGCCGAAGCCCGAGCGCGTGGCAGACGTTGTGCCGCGGCGCAAGCCATCCAACTCGGCAGGGGTCTTGGCCGGCAGGTCGTTGTTGACAGCGACGATGAACCGCCCCTTGGCGAACATCGCAACTGGCGCAAAGTTCTTGATCGGATCGAAAGGAAGCTTGGGCTGGACGTGCTGTGCATGCGCGATCTCGGCGGTCAGCAGCAACCCCACCTGCTGGTCGCTGCCGCTCTGAAGCCGGTGGCGACTTCGGTACGCTAGAAAGCGCGTGCAGATCGTCGGCGGGATCCGCAGTGTTGCGGCGCGATCGATGGCTGCCGAGGCGGCGCTCGGTACGGACGCCGTGGCGCAAGCGGATAGCAGCAGGGCGCCAGGGCCGACGACTGCCTTTAACTTCAATTCGTGTAGAGGGCAGACTGGATCACGCTGCCAATGGCGGCGCAATCGGCTTCTGTGAGCGTCAGCGGCAAGCGCATGTCGCACAACCCGCCGAGCACGCGCTCGGCATTCGGCAGCGATTGCGCTTCGCCGAAATAGCGCCAGTGGGTCCAAATGCTGGTGAAGCCGACCGGCTCGTCAGCGCCAAACCATTTGACGTGCACGCCGCGCTCGGCGCAGGCGGCGATCACGCGCTTGATCTGCGTAGGCGACAAATCGGTGAGCAGAAACTGGATCGAGCTGGCGACGAACTGTTCTTCGGGCGGGCGCTGCGGCAAGCGCAGGTGCGGTGCGCCGGCAAGCGCCGCGGTCATCCATTCGTAACGCAGGTTCCAGCGCCGGCAGCGGTCGACCAGCACGGCGCCGAACTGCGGGCGTGCCACGGCGGCGGCGAGGTTGCTCATGCGCAGGCTGAAATTGGGTGTGGTGTATTTCCAGCGCTCGAAGACTTCGTCGCCCGGCCTCGCGAGGTGCGAGCGATACAGCATGTAGCTGCCCGAAAACAGAACCGCCTGCGCCGCCACATCTTCGTCGTCGGTGACCAGCAGCCCGCCCTCCCCGCTGTTGGCGTGTTTGTAGCTTTGCAGGCTGAAGCAACCGGCGCGGCCCCAGGTGCCGGTGGGCTTGCCGGCCCAGGCCGCGCCCATCGTGTGTGCGCAGTCTTCGATTACCTGCACGCCATGGTGCCGACAGATTGCCATCAGCGCGTTCATGTCGCAGATGTGGCCGCGCATGTGCGACAGCAACAGGGTTTTCGCGCCGCTCGAGGCGGCCTTGCGGGCGAGATCTTCGAGATCGATCGTGCAGTCATCGGACACGTCGACCAGAACGGGGCGCGCACCGACGTGCGCGATCGCGCCGGGAACCGGGGCCAATGTGAAGCAGTTCGACAGCACCGCATCGCCGGGCGTGACGCCCGCGGCCTTCAGCGCGACGAACATCGTCGAGCCGCAGGAATTCATCGCGACGCAGTATTTCACGCCGACCTCGCGCGCGAACTCGGCTTCGAGCGACGCGGCTTCGCTCGGCTTCGCGCCCGTTTCGCCGTAGCGGTGCAGCTTGCCGCTGGCCATCAAGGCCAATGCCGCGTCGATGCCGGCGGGCGGGATCGGCTCCTGCTGGGTCAGGTCGATTTCGAGCTTGGCTGCGCCCATGGTCAGGGCCTCACGAACGATGACCGTCGAGCGTGCCGAGGTCGAAGGTCTCTTTCGGGTAGTACTTTCGAAGCCGCACGTCGCCAGTGCGGGCATGCCCTTCCATGCCCTCCAGCCGCGAGATCCGCGCGGCCACCTGGCCGACAACGCGCGAAGCGCCGCGGTCCAGCCGCTGCCATGTCACGGTCTTGATGAACTTGCCCACGCTCAAGCCGCCCGAATAGCGCGCACCGCCCTTGGTCGGCAGGATGTGGTTGGTGCCGCTGCACTTGTCGCCGTAGGCGACGGTGGTTTCTTCACCGAGGAAGAGCGAGCCGTAGTTGGTCAGGTTGGCTAACCACCAGTCGAGGTCGTGCGCCATCACCTGCAGGTGCTCGCAAGCGTACTTGTCGCTGACCTGCACGACCTCTTCGCGGGTGTCGCAGAGCACCACTTCGGCGTAGTCGCGCCAGGCCGCGGTGGCGGCTTTCATCGCCAGCTCGGGCAGCGCCGCGATGGCCGCCGGTGCCTGCGCGATCACCGCCTCGCCGAGTGCGCGAGAGGTCGTGATCAACCACACCGGCGAGTCGGGGCCATGCTCAGCCTGGCCGATCAGGTCGGCCGTGACCACCGTCGCATCGGCGCTGTCGTCGGCGATCACGGCCGACTCGGTGGGGCCGGCGACGACGTCGATGCCGACGCGGCCGAACAGCATGCGCTTGGCTTCGGCGACAAAGCGGTTGCCGGGGCCGACGATGATGTCCGCCTCATGGCCGCTGAAGCTACCGTACGCCAGGGCCGCGATGGCCTGCACGCCGCCCAGGGCCAGTACGGTGTTCGCGCCGCACAGCTTCATGGCATAGAGGATGCCGGGGTGGACGCCATGGTCCTTGGTGGCCGGGGACGTGGCCACGATGTTCTTTACCCCCGCCACCTGGGCTGTGCCCACGCTCATGATTGCGCTAGCGGCATGGGCGTAGCGCCCGCCGGGCACATAACAGCCCGCGGTGTTGCATGGGATCAGGCGCTGACCGGCGAAGAGACCCGGCAGCAGCTCGGCCTTAAACTCCGTCATCGAATCGCGCTGGCGGCGGGCAAAGTCCTGCACCCGGTCGCGGGCGAAGCGGATGTCGTCCTTGATGCCGGGGGTCAGCGCCTTCTCGGCCGCGGCGAAGTCGGACTCGCCGAGCACGATCTCGCCGATGTAGCCGTCGAGGTCGCGCGCATAGCGGCGCACGGCCTCTTCGCCGCCGGCCTGCATGTCGGCCAGCATCTTGCTCACCGTCGCGGCAGTGGCAGTGTCGATCGCCTGCACCGGCGGATCGGACTTCTTCAGGTACGTGATCGCCACGTGGGCATCTCCTTGGCATTCATCGTAGGACTGGCGGAATCGCGCTCGAGCCACGCCGGGGAAGCGGCTTGGCCGGGAGCCGCCTACAGGGGATGGTCAGTTCGTCCGGTTGGCGAAGGCCTTGAGCCGATTAAACATTACCATCTGGCCGGCCAGGTCAAAGGTAGGGCGCAGGTCAAATTCCCTGTTCATCGCCGCCTCTGAAACCAGCACGCCGCCAGCGTCGTAATGCTTCCGCATCATCGCCACGGCGTCCTGGCGGTTGGCCCGAGAAAGCGCTGGGCGCGCAGATCCACAGCCAGGAACCGCGCGACGAGCTGCGGGTTCTCCTTGGCCCACTCGGCGCGAACGACCATGTTGCCCGGGATCATCGTGCCGGTGTCCTTGCCCGAGCACAGGTACCGCAAGGTCGACGGTCGAATTGCCACCTTAGGAAAACGGTGCCGCCTTTCATCGAGCCGAAGTCTTGATGACCTCGTCGGCATTCGGGCCGCGGACGTAGAGCGCATTTGTCGCCGACTGGTCGTCGCCGAAAGCAAACAGCAGCCAAGGCGAACAGGGCGGCGCGAAGCTGTTGCGAATCATCGTCTTCATTGTAGAACTCGATGTCGAGGTTGAAAAGGTTGCGCTCGAGCGCGATTTCAGTGATCACCCGGTGCGTGCTGCTTCGACCGCGTGAGTGATGAATATGACGGTATGTGGGTCGGCCCGAGGCTGGCGTCGGCCAGATGGACGATCTCGAAGCGCCTGTGTGGAAAGGTCCGCACTTCGTCAGGCTTATCGAAATGCTTGAGCGTGGTGGCGTGCATGGGACGGACGCCGTGGACAGGGGTGCAGTACGCCGGGGTCGAGGTACCGGTCAAACCGGCGCGCGATGGACGTCGGTGCTCAGGTAGCGCAGCCCCGAGTCGCAGATGATGGTGACCACGTTGGCACCCGGGCCCAAGCTGCGCGCGACCCGGATCGCCGCCACCACATTGGCGCCCGAAGACGTGCCGCCGACGATGCCTTCCTCGGGCGGAGCCGCCGGGTCATCTCCTTGGCTTCCTGCGTGGCGACGGGCTGGATCTCGTTGACATGGTCAGGACGCCACAGCGGCGGGATGAAGCCGATGCCGATGCCCTCGATCTCGTGCGACCCGAGGGTCCGCCCGACAGCACCGCGGATTCGGCCGGCTCGACCGCCACCACCCGAATTTTCGGATCGTGCCGCCACAAGGCCGCAGAGCTCGCGCGTCGGCGCCGACGATGATTGACAGGCGCAGCAGAAGCGATGCCCGATGGCGCATCTGCTCGAGCCGGGCCGCAGTGAAACGCGAGCCGCATGGCGGGCGCAGGCCGAGAAGCTGCGCCAGGTCGGCGACGCTCGTGAGGTGCGCGTCGAGCGCGGCGGCGAGCCAGCGGCCGCGCTCGTTGAAAAATCTGTTATCGGGCGTCTTCGGCGGCGTCGATGGCCCAGGGAAGTCGCGTTTCTGAGGTCGCCGCGCCGCCTTCTGAGGGCTCGTGAAATGCTTTTCTGGCCTGCCCGGAGGGACTCGAACTTCGTGCCAGTGGCCGCAGGAACACTGGCGAGTTCCGGTGTGGCCTTCGGCGTGTTCCCCTGCTCGTTCCCCGGCCCACCCACCGTCGGACTATTCAAGGGATCGAAGCATTGTCACGCGCTGGTCGGGCTTCGCCTGCGTCGGTAGACTCGATCTGCGATGACCGCTTCGGCGTCGCTTGGCATCAATTCGAGAGGAGGCCGCCGTGCCCAAAACAGACAAAACAACGGAAGTCGCGAACAAGTATGTGACCTTGTGTCGCGCGGGGAAGAACGAGGAGGCGCTGGAAACCCTATACGCCGACGACGCGGTGAGCGTAGAAGCGATGGCCATGCCCGAGATGCCGCAGGAGGCACGCGGCATCGCCGCGATCAGGGCGAAGGGTGAATGGTGGTCGAACAACCACGAGATTCATTCCGCCTCGGTCTGGGGGCCCTGGCCAAACGGTGATCGCTTCATCGTCGGCTTCCGCTTCGACGTGACCAACAAGCGTTCGGGAAAACGCATGCAGATGGAGGAGGCGGCCCTGTTCACGCTGCGCGATGGCAAGATCGTTCGCGAGGAGTTCTTCTATCCCGCCGCGTAGGCGATGCGTCGTGAAGCCGACGTGCGTGGCGCCGGAATCTTCCAAAATTCCACGCCGAGACCGCGCAGACCTCCGACGAAGGCGTGACGACGTGCGAAATGCGGCGCCTGTTGCCATGCCAATCGGTGTCGTCGTTCGTTTCGACACGACGCTCCTGGCGTTCTCGGTCAAATGCTCCAGCACGGTTCTTCAGCCGCTAAAAGTGCGGGCTTGCAGTGGGTCGCCGCGTCGGCGCATCTACTTCACGAGCCCGGTCTTCGGAAACGCAGCGTGCCATCCGAACCAAAATGCGCGATGAGCCGGCAGCCGCTTGAGCGACTTTCCGGTCGCCGAAGTGAGCGCCGCTTCTGCCACTCTCCAC
>JBDSLQ010000271.1:0-10268 GCA_039916285.1 Caldimonas sp. | reverse complement strand
CTGGTGCCGTCGAGCTTTCGCATCCTGCGCCAGGTGCTCGACCGGCTCGAGGATTCGAAGACCGGGCGGCTGCTCCCCGAGAGCTTCCACTGCGCGATTCCGGCCGATCGCGTCGATCAGGCCAAAGCGACCGCGAAGATCCTGGGCGACGAGGTCTGGAGGCGCTTCCCGTGGGCGTGCGGCGCCGACGGCGGGCCGACGCTGCCGACGACAACCGACCCGGTCGAGGCGCTCGTCAACCGCACCTGGAAGCCGACCCTCTCGGTTACCGGCGTCGAGGGCGTGCCGGCGCTGAAGGACGCCGGCAACGTGCTGCGCCCCTCCACCGCGTTCAAGCTCAGCCTGCGCACGCCGCCGCTCGTCGACGGCAATATCGCCGCGCAGGCGCTGAAGACGCTGCTCGAGGACAACGCGCCTTACAACGCCAAGGTCACGTTCTGCACCGACGCGCGCGCCGGCCACGAGAACGACGCGTCGGGCGCGACCGGCTGGAACGCACCGAGCCTCGCGCCGTGGCTCGAGAATGCCTTGCATGCTGCGTCGCAGGCGCAGTTCGGCGCGCCGTGCGGCTTCATCGGCCAAGGCGGGACGATCCCGCTGATGGCGATGCTGCAGAAGAGCTTTCCGAAGGCGCAGATGATGGTCTGCGGCGTCCTCGGCCCGAAGAGCAACGCGCACGGTCCGAACGAGTTCCTGCACGTGCCGTACGGCAAGAAGCTGACGGCGGCGGTGGCGCAGGTGATGGCGGCCTGCGCGTAGTCACTCGGCCGGCGACACGGCGGTGCCGAGCATTGCCAGCGCGACCGCTTCGGCGGTCTCGATGCCGTCGACGGCCGCCGACATGATCCCGCCGGCGTAGCCCGCGCCTTCGCCGGCCGGATAGAGACCGCGCACGTTGACGCCCTCGCGCGCCTTGCCGCGCGTCAGGCGCAGCGGCGCCGAGGTCCGCGTCTCGACGCCGGTCAGCACCGCGTCGGCCATCGCGAAGCCCGGGATCTGGCGTTCGAACGCCGGCAGCGCTTCGCGGATCGCTTCGATCGCGTAGTCGGGCAGCGCGGCGCGCGCGGCGCTGCCGAGATCGACGCACTCGACACCGGGCTGGTAGGACGGCAGCACGTCGCCGAAGGCCGAGGTCGCTTGGCGGCGCAGGAAGTCGCCGACGCGCTGGCCCGGCGCGCGATACCCGCCGCCGCCGAGCTCGAAGGCGCGCGACTCCCAGAAGCGCTGGAAAGCGATGCCGTCGAGCACGCCGGCGCCATCGCTTCGCGGCTCGCCGTTGGAGATCGGCAGCGCGCAGTCGGACGGTGCGATGGCGACGACGATGCCGGCGTTGGCGTTGCGCTCGTTGCGAGAGTACTGGCTCATGCCGTTGGTGACGACGCGGTCGGGCTCCGATGTCGCGGCGACCACGGTGCCACCCGGGCACATGCAGAAGCTGTAGACGGCGCGGCCGTTCCTGGCGTGATGGACGAGCCGGTAGTCGGCGGCGCCGAGGAGGGGGTGACCGGCGTTCGGGCCGAAGCGCGCCTTGTCGATGAGCGACTGCGGGTGCTCGATGCGAAGGCCGATCGAGAACGGCTTCGGTTCCAGGTGGACGCCGCGCGCGTGCAGCATCGCGAAGGTGTCGCGCGCGCTGTGCCCCGGCGCGATGACGACGTGCTCGGCGTCGATCTCCTCGCGAGGTTCGCCGACGACGACACCGCGCACCGCGCCGCCCTCGATGCGCAGATCGACGACGCGTGCGCCGAAGCGGACCTCGCCGCCGAGCCGCTCGATCTCGTGACGCATTCGCTCGACCACGGCGACGAGGCGGAAGGTGCCGATGTGCGGCTTGGCGACGAAGCGGATCTCCTCGGGTGCGCCGGCGCTGACGAACTCCTCGATCACCTTCCTCGTGAGGTGGCGCGGATCGCTGATCTGGCTCCACAGCTTGCCGTCCGAGAACGTGCCGGCTCCCCCTTCGCCGAACTGCACGTTCGACTCCGGATCGAGGACGCCGCGCCGCCACAGGCCCCAGGTGTCGCGGGTGCGCTCGCGCACGGCGCGGCCGCGCTCGAGGACGAGCGGCCGCAGCCCCATCTGCGCCAGCACCAGCGCGGCGAAGATGCCGCACGGGCCGAAGCCGACGACGACCGGCCGCGGCCGGCCGCTTGCGGCGAAGTCGGCCGGCGCGCGGGCGACGAAGTGGTAGCCGGTGTCGGGCGCCGGCCGCAGATGCGGCTTGCCGGGGCGGCGTGCCAGCACCGCCGCTTCGTCGGCGACGTCGCAGTCGATCGTGTAGACGAGGACGATCGCCGCCTTCTTGCGCGCGTCGTAGCCGCGCCGGAAGACGGTGAACCCGCGCAGCGCCGCCTCGGCGACGCCGAGCCACGCGATCACCGCGGCGCGCAGCGCGGCATCGCTGTGCGCGAGCGGCAGGCGGAGTTCGGTCAGGCGGATCATGGCGACGGCGGCGATCGGCGATTGTCGCGACCCGCGCCTGGCACGCGAAGGCAGTGCCGGCTCGAACGAAAGGTCAGTGAAACGCTTCGATCGTCGTCGCGCCCATCAGTGGCTCGAGCAGGCGGCCGAGCGGGCGCAAGGTCGAGTAGCGCGACGCGACCTTGTGCGCGTAGGCGAAGAAGCGCGGCAGGTCGGCGCTGTACGCCGGCTTGCCGTCGCGGTGCTTCAGGCGCGAGAAGATGCCGAGCACCTTGAGGTGGCGCTGCAGGCCGATCCACTCGACGTTGCGCCAGAGCTCGCCGAAGTCGGCGGGCACGGCGAGCCCGGCCTTGCGCGCCGCTTGCCAGTAGCGGATCGCCCAGTCGAGCTCCTGCTCCTCGTCCCACGAGATGAAGGCATCGCGCAGGAGCGACGCGAGGTCGTAGCCGATCGGTCCCGCAACGGCGTCCTGGAAGTCGAGGATGCCGGGATTCGGCTCGGCGACCATCAGGTTCCTCGGCATCCAGTCGCGGTGCACGGCGACGACCGGTTGCGCCAGGGCGGCGGCAACGAGCTGGTCGCACGCCTCGTCCCACGTTGCGCGCTCGGCAGCGTTCCAGACGGCGTCGCACTCGCGCGTGACGCACCAGTCGGGGAAAAGCGCGAGCTCGCGCCTGAGCAGCGCATCGTCGTAAGGCGGCAGTGCTGCCGCCGGCACTTTGTGCTGCCAGGTGACGAGAGCATCGATCGCGTCGTGCATCAGGCGGTTGGCGCGGCGCAGGTCGCCGCTCGCCTGCCCGGCGCGCAGCGCATCAAGGTAGAGCTCGCTGCCGAGGTCGTCGAGGAGGAGAAAGCCGTGGCTGGCGTCTTCGTCGAGAACGCGCGGCGCGTGCAGGCCGGCGGCGGCGATCAAGCCGGCGACGCGGACGAACGGCCTGACGTCTTCCTGCGGTGGCGGCGCGTCCATGACGACGACGCTGCCGCCGCCCTCGCGGTCGGCGCGGAAGTAGCGGCGAAAGCTGGCGTCGCTCGACGCCGGCCGCAAGGTCGCCGCGATGATGGCGTGGCGCGGGCCGACGCGGCCGAGCCAGTCGAAGAAGGCGGCGGCGCGCGCCGGGTCGCTCCAGGCGATTGCGGTCGAAGAGGGTGGGGTCACGGGGCGATGCGAGAGGGACCAGAAGCGCGAGGAAAGGGAACGCCTCGTGGATAATCGATTCTACAAATCGGTGCCGCGTCGGCCGCAGGCTCACGGCACCGTCCATGTCCGGCGGCGCCCGCACGCGAAAGCCGGCCTCGCGCTTGCGCATCCGCCCGTCTCGTGAGCCCACTGAACCGGATGAATCGCACCCGCGTGAGCAGCTGCCAGGGATTCCTCCGGGAGCGGCCACGGTTCGGTGCGTCGTGGCTGGCGGCGCCGATGGCGGCGTTCGCCGCCGCCGCCTTGGCGCAAAGCGCGCCGTCCGGTGGCGAACCGGGCGTCGAGCTGCGCCGCGCCGAGACGCTGCAGGCACCGGCACGCGGCGAAGCGGCGCGGCGCCTGCCGATCATCCTGCGCGCGCGCGAGGTGCGCGGCCGTCCCGACCTCGATGCCTCGGCCGAAGGCGACGTCGAGTTCCGGCGCGGCGGCATGGTCATCTACGCCGACAAGCTGACCTACGACCAGGCCGAGGACCTCGCCCGCGCGACCGGGCACGTCGTCGTCACCCGCGACGGCAACGTCTTCAGCGGCCCCGAGCTGCAGCTCAAGGTCGAGCGCTTCGAAGGCTTCTTTCGCACGCCGAGCTATCGCTTCGCGCGCACCGGCGCCGGCGGCAAGGCGCGGCTGATCGAGTTCATCGACGACCAGCGCGCCTCCGCCAGCGACGCCACCTACTCGAGCTGCACGATCGAGGACGGCGACGGCGAGCCGGTCTGGATCCTGAAGGCGCGCGAGCTGCGCATCGACAACGAGACCAACGAAGGCATTGCGCGCGATGCGGTGTTGCGCTTCTACGGCGTGCCGATCCTCGCCTCGCCGGTGCTGAGCTTTCCTCTCAGCGAGGAGCGCAAGTCGGGCTTCCTGCCGCCGAGCTTCGGCATCGACAGCCGCAGCGGCTTGCAGGCGGCGATCCCCTACTACTGGAACATCGCGCCGAACCGCGACGCGACCTTCACCCTGCAGGAGAGCCTTCGCCGCGGGCCGTCGATCGACGGCGAGTTCCGCTATCTCGAGCCCTCGTTGTTCGGCTCGATCAACGCCAAGCTGATGCCACGCGACGCGGTCGCGGAGCGCTCGCGCTATTCGCTGCGCGCCGACCACGAGGGGTCGCTCCCGTACGACGGCTACGTCCAGCTGAAGGCGATGCGCGTCTCGGACGACGACTACTGGAAGGATTTCCCGGGCGATGTGAAGACTCTGACGCCGCGACTGCTGCCGACCGATCTGCTCCTGACGCGCCCATTCGGCGACTGGTCGACCTATGCGCGTGCGCTGCGCTGGCAGGTCCTGCAGACCGCCGATCCGTCGACGCGGATCGACTCGCCGTACGAGCGCGCGCCGCAGGTCGGGGCGCGCTACGCGGGCCGGTGGCGCGGCGGCGTCGATGTCGGCTTCGAGACCGAGTTCAACCGCTTCGCCAACCCCGACGATCGCTATCTCGCCGACCGGCAGACCGGCCTTCGCACGCACGCCATCGGCAGTATCGCCCGGCCTTTCCTTTCCCCCGGCTGGTCGGTGACGCCGAGGCTGTCGTTCAACGCCGCCAGCTACTCGCTCGACCTGCCCCTCGCCGACGGCCGCAGGAATGCCTCTCGCGTCATCCCGACGGTCAGCGTCGACAGCGCGTGGACGCTGGAGCGCGAGACCAGCTTCTTCGGCCACTCCGTTCGCCAGACCCTCGAGCCGCGCCTGTTCTATGTCAACACGCCCTACCGGCGCCAGCAGGACCTGCCGAACTTCGACGCCGCGCCAAAGGACTTCAACTTCGATTCACTGTTCACCGAGAGCTCGTTCGCCGGCATCGACCGCGTCTCCGACTCGAACCAGCTCACCGCCGGCGTGATCTCGCGCGTGCTCGACCCCGACACCGGCGCCGAGGCGCTGCGCCTCGGCCTGGCGCAGCGCTATCGCTTTCGCGATCAGCGCATCACGCCGGACAGCGTGCCGCTGACGCAGCGGTTTTCCGATGTCCTCGCCTTCGGCTCGACCAGCCTGCTGCCGCGATGGGTCTTCGATACCTCGGCGCAGTTCAACCCCGACAGCCGCCGGATCGAACGCTCGCTCGCCGGATTTCGCTATTCCCCGGGGCCGTACCGGACCGTCGGCTTGACCTACCGTCTCGCCCGGGGCCTCTCCGAGCAGGTCGAGCTCGGCTGGCAGTGGCCGGTCTACGGGCGCGGCGGAAGCGGAGAACGCGGCGCGCGTGCCGGCGTCAGCGGCACCGGCTGCAACGGCACGCTCTACAGCGTCGGCCACGTCAACTACAGCACCCGCGACAGCCGCCTCACGGACTCCATCGTCGGCTTCGAGTACGACGCGGGATGCTGGATCGGCCGGGTCGTCGTCGAGCGCCTGTCGACGGGCCGCAGCGAGGCGACGACGCGCCTGTTGCTGCAGCTCGAGCTGGTCGGCCTGTCGCGGATCGGCTCGAATCCGCTCAGGGTCTTGAAGGACAATGTGCCCGGCTATCAGCTCCTGCGCGAGGAGCGCACGACGACCTCGCCGTTCACTCCCTATGACTGATTCGAAACGCCTCGGGCGGCGCCTCGTCGCCGCTGCGGCTCTCGGCCTCGCAGCTGTTCAACCGTTCGCACAGACGGGCGACTACATCGTCGCCGTCGTCAACCAGGAGCTCGTCACCGCGAGCGAGGTGCAGCAGCGGCTGGCGCGAGTGCGCGACGAAGCGACGCGCAGCCGCGCCCCGCTGCCGCCGCCGGGCGCTTTGCGCAAGCAGGTGCTCGACACGCTGATCGATGAGCGTGTCCTGGTCACCAACGCGCGCGAAAGCGGCACCCGGATCGACGACCCCGAGCTCGACCGAGCGGTTGCCAATGTCGCGACCCAGAACCAGCTGACGTTGCCGCAGCTGCGCGAACGCCTGCGCCAGGAGGGCATCACCTTCGCCAAGTTCCGCGACAACATCCGCGACCAGATCCTGGTCGAGCGGGTGCGCGAGCGCGAGGTGGTGAGCCGGATCAAGGTCAGCGACGCCGAGGTCGACGAGCACATCGACAAGCGCCGCGCCGCCGCCGGCTCGAGCGCGCAGCTCAATGTCGCCCAGATCCTGGTGCCGGTGCCGGACGGCGCCGCCGAGGGCGTCGTCGCCGAGCGGCGCGGCCGTGCCGAGGCGGCGTTCAGGCGCGTCCGCGGCGGCGAGGACTTCGCCGCCGTCGCGCGCGAGATCTCCGAGGACAGCAATCGCAGCCAGGGCGGTGAGATCGGCCTGCGGCAGGTCGATCGCCTGCCGGAGCTGTTCTCGCGCGCCGTGCAGAACCTGAAGCCGGGAGAGGTTTCGCCCGAGTTGATCCGCAGCGGCGCCGGCTTTCACGTGTTGAAGCTCGTCGATCGCAAGGAGTCGGCGGCGTTCACGGTCGACCAGTCGCGCGCCCGGCACATCCTGCTGCGACCGTCGCCCGAGCTGACGGCCGAGGCGGCGGCGCGCCGGCTGCTCCAGTTCAAGCGCGACCTCTCGGCCGGTGCCAGGACATTCGACCAGCTCGCGCGTGCGAACTCGGAGGACGGCAGCGCAGCGCAAGGCGGCGATCTCGGCTGGGCCGCGCCGGGCTCGTTCGTTCCCGAGTTCGAGGAGGCGATGGCAGCGCTGCCGGTCGGCGGCATCTCCGACCCGGTGACGACGCGCTTCGGCCTGCACCTGATCCAGGTCGTCGACCGGCGTCAGACGACGCTCGACACCCGGCAGCTGCGCGAGCAGGCACGGAACATCCTGCGCGAGCAGAAGTTCGAGGCGGCGTTCACCGAATGGCTGCGCGACCTGCGCAGCCGGGCCTACATCGAGTTCCGCGATCCGCCGCAGTGAGCGAGGCGCCGCCCTGGCTGCGCGGGTGACAGGATAGCCATGCCGCACGCCAGGAAGCGGTTCGGGCAGCACTTCCTGGTCGACGGATCGGTGATCGATCGCATCGTCGAGGCGATCGATCCGCATCCCGGGCAGGCGATCGTCGAGATCGGCCCCGGCCGCGGCGCGCTGACAGGCCCCCTGCTGACCCGTTGCCAGGCGCTGACCGTGATCGAGCTCGATCGCGATCTCGCCGCCCGCCTGCGCCGCACCGAAGGGCTCGACGTGATCGAGGCCGACGTCCTCGACGTCGACTTCGCGCGCCTGCCCGCCGCCGAATCGGGTGCCCGGCTTCGCATCGCCGGCAACCTGCCGTACAACATCTCGACGCCGATCCTGTTCCACCTTCTCGAGGCGAGCCCCGTCATCGCCGACCAGCATTTCATGCTGCAGAAGGAAGTCGTCGCGCGGATCGCGGCGCGGCCGGGAAGCAAGGATTACGGCAGGCTGACCGTCATGCTGCAGTGGCGCTACGCCATCGAGGCGCTGTTCGACGTCGCCCCCGAGTCCTTCGAGCCGCCGCCGCGAGTCAACTCGGCCGTGCTGCGGATGACCCCGTTGCCGCTGCGCGAGGACGTCGATTCCGCCTTGCTGCGCGAGCTCGTCACCGTCGCCTTCTCGCAGCGCCGCAAGCTCCTGCGCCACACCCTCGGCCGCTGGCTCGAACAGCGCCCCGGCGCCCCGCCATTCGACGTGCAACGCCGCGCCGAAGAAGTCGCGGTCGACGAGTACGTCGCCCTCGCTACCGACTTATCTAAAGCGACCCCAACGGGGTCGGCCCCTCCCTCACGGAGGGAGGGGAGCGAAGCGGGGCGGGAGCAATCCTGAAGAAATGCCGGGCAGGAGCGTGGGTCGAAGCCGCCTACGCCGCCTCCACCCAGGCGGTGTCGAAGGCACTACTCATCACCGGCATGTTCGCGCCGAAACTGCTGTTCGCCGCCGTCTTGGCAGCCTTGACCGGCTTGTCGCTGCCGTTGACGCTGTGTGCTCCGGGGGCCACTTCCGTCGCCCGCTCCCATGACCCTGATTCTTGGGAGCGGGCTACTGAAAAGAATAGAAGCACCGGAACGGAATCTTCCGTTCCGCCCAGAAGTCCGCCGCGTCGCGAAAGACATCGAGCAGCTGCTCGCGAGCCTCGCGATCGAAGCGCGGGTTGTCGGGGAGCTGCTCGAGGACGACGACGAAGCCCGGCTGCGGGCCGGCCTTATGGACCAGATCGGTCATGCAGTCAAAGAGGGCGTCGAGGTTCTTGCCGAAGTGAGCCGGGAAGGAAAACGATTCGGCGATCGCTTCGAGGACGTCCTGTTTCGATTGCGCCGGAGTCAGATTGGCGTAGAGGAAGTGCTGGTCGGCGTGGCGCGCCGCCTGCATGAGGTCGTCGACCCGGTAGGCCCGGATCGACTGGACGATGTTCGGACGGACTGTCTGCAAGAGCATGTCGCGTTCCTCCTGTTCAAGAAAAATGGCTGAAACTGCAGCGCTCATGGGGTGATCCTGTGGAAGCTCGAGTAATGATTTGCGGTGTAGTAGCACGCCAGGGGAGCAGTCGGTTGCAGTCCGCCGCAGACGATGCGCCGGCCGCCGCGATCGCGAACGCCCGGGGTGGGCACGGTGTACTCCCGGTAGTAGCCGCGCGAATGCACCGGTAGCAAGCGCTCGCGATTGAAGAATACGAAGCCGTCCTTGGGGTAGGCAAACGGCCCGCCGCGGCGGATGGCGACCTCGATGGCGCGCGCTTCGGCCGGAAGCGTGGCGACTGCGACGACGGGAAGTGCCAGGGCCTGCTCGCGGGCCTGAACGGCCCCGGCCGACAGCAACACTGCGGCGCCGACACCCGCTCCCCACCGGAACAGTGGCCGCCAAAGATGCAGCCTACCCGACAAAATCACGGGAAAATCCTGAAAAACAATCGCCGGATGTTACCGAATCGGTGCGGAAAGCTCAACCCTTTGCCTCAAATTTGGGCAGGATGCGAAGGGATTATGTAAGTGCTCGCACTCGGTTTAATTGAACAACAGCGTTGGACTCTGAAAGAAATTTGCAGCGGCTTGAGGCAACTCGACTCAACGCGCGGCGTTGGCGTCCGCGACCGCCAGGGCGGTCATGTTGATGATGCGGCGGACCGTCGCCGAGGGCGTCAGGATGTGCACCGGCAACGCCGCGCCGAGCAGCACCGGGCCGATCGCGATGCCGCCGCCGGCAGCGGTCTTGAGCAGGTTGTAGGAGATATTGGCGGCGTCGATGTTCGGCAGCACCAGCAGGTTGGCTTCGCCGGTCAACGGGCTCGTCGGCATGATCTCGTGCCGGTAATGGCCGTCGAGGGCAGCGTCGCCATGCATCTCGCCGTCGACCTCGAGCCAGGCGGCGCGCGCGTGCAGCAGGGCCAGAGCCTCGCGCATTTTCAGCGCCGACGGCTGGTTGCTGGTGCCGAAGTTGCTGTGCGAAAGGAGCGCCGCCTTCGGCTTGATGCCGAAGCGGAGCATCTCCTCGGCCGCCATCACCGTGAACTCGGCGATCTGCTCGGCGCTCGGGTCGTAGTTGACGTGGGTGTCGACCAGCATCACCTGGCGCCCGGGCAGGATCAGACCGTTCATGCAGGCATAGGTCTTGGCGCCTTCGCGCAGGCCGATCACCTGGTCGATGTAGCTGAGGTGCATGGCGGTGCTGCCCCAGGTGCCGCACAGCATGCCGTCGACCTCGCCGGTCTTCAGCAGCATCGCGCCGATCAGGGTCAGCCGGCGCCGCATCTCGATCTTGGCGAGCTGCGCAGTCACGCCCTTTCGCGCCGTCATC
>JBDSLQ010000270.1:0-2529 GCA_039916285.1 Caldimonas sp. | reverse complement strand
GCGCGAGGCGCATGCGTCGGCCCGGCCGCTGCAGATCCGCGGCGGCGGCACCAAGGATTTCTATGGCGAAGCGCCGATCGGCGACGTCCTCGACGTGGGCACGCTCGTCGGCGCCGCCGACCACGAGCCGACCGAGCTCGTCGTCACCGCGCCGGCCGGCATGACGCTCCTCGCGCTGGAGGCGCTGCTCGCCGAAGGAGGGCAGTGCCTGCCGTTCGAGCCGCCGCGCTTCGGCGCCGCGTCGACGGTCGGCGGCATGGTGGCCGCGGGCCTCTCGGGGCCGTCGCGCGCCGCGGCCGGCTCTCTGCGCGACCACCTCCTCGGCGTCACCCTCGTCGGCGGCACCGGCGAGCTGATGCACTTCGGCGGCCGCGTCATCAAGAACGTCGCCGGCTACGACGTCTCGCGCCTGATCGCCGGCTCGCTCGGCATCCTCGGCGTGATCGTCGAGGTGTCGTTGAAGGTGCTGGCGAAAGCGCAGGGCGAGGCGACGCTGCGCTTCGACTGCAAGCCCGCCGAAGCGCTTGCCCTCCTGCAAGGCTGGGGCGCGCGGCCGCTGCCGCTCGATGCCAGCGCCTGGTGGAACGGCAGCCTGATCGTCCGCTTGCGGGGGGCGCGCGCGGCCGTCGCCGAAGCGGCGCGCGCGCTCGGCGGCGAGAAGATCGCCGACAGCGCCGCCGCGCCGTTCTGGCAAAGCCTGCGCGATCACACCGATCCTTTCTTCGTCGCCGCCGACGACGCCATCCTGCACCAGGATGCGACCCTCTGGCGGCTGTCGCTGCCGCAGACCGCGCCGCTTCTCGGCCTCGCCGGCGACGAGCTGATCGAGTGGCACGGCGCCCAGCGCTGGCTCGCGACCGCGCTGCCCGCCGCGCAGGTTCGCGCCGCCGCCGCCGCGGTCGGCGGCCACGCCACCGCGTTTCGCTCCAGCGACAAATCGGCTGGCGTGTTCGCGCCGCTGACACCGCCGCTGCGTGCCATCCACGAGCGGCTGAAGCGCTCGTTCGATCCCAAGGGCATCCTCAACCCGGGCCGCCTCTACCCGGGCCTCTGACCCACCCCGCGCATGCAGACCAACATCGCTCCTGAATTCGCAGGCACCGCCGACGGCGCCGAGGCCGAGGCGATCCTGCGCAAGTGCGTGCATTGCGGCTTCTGCACCGCGACCTGCCCGACCTACCAGCTGCTCGGCGACGAGCTCGACGGGCCGCGCGGGCGCATCTATCTGATCAAGCAGGTCCTCGAAGGTCATGCGCCGACGCGGGCGACGCAACTCCACCTCGACCGCTGCCTCACCTGCCGCAACTGCGAGACGACGTGCCCGTCGGGCGTGCAGTACGGTGACCTGGTCGAGATCGGCCGGCGCATCGTCGACGAGCGCGTGCCGCGCCCGGCCGGCGAGCGAGCGCTGCGCTGGACGCTGAAGGAAGGCCTGACGTCGCCAATGTTCGCGCCGGCGATGAAGCTGGGGCAGGTCGTCCGCGCCGCGTTGCCCGCTGCCTTGCAGGCGAAAGTGCCGGCGCCGGCACCCGCGAGCGCGCAACGCTGGCCGACGCGCGAGCATCCGCGCAAGGTGCTGCTCCTCCTCGGCTGCGTGCAGCCGGCGATGATGCCCAACATCAACAGCGCGACCGCGCGCGTGCTCGATGCCGCCGGCATCCAGACGCTGGTCGCCGCCGACGCCGGCTGCTGCGGCGCGATCCGCCTGCACCTGGGCGACCGCGACGGCGCGCTCGAGCACATGCGAAGGAACATCGATGCGTGGTGGCCGACGGTGCAGAGCGGGGCGGTCGAGGCGATCGTCATGAACGCCTCGGGCTGCGGCGTGACGGTCAAGGAGTACGGCCACTCGCTCGCCCACGATCCCGACTACGCGAACAAGGCCGGCCGCATCGCCGACCTCACGCGCGATCTGTCCGAGCTGCTGGCGGATCTCGTTCCTGCGCTGAGGGCGAAGATCGAGGTGAAGGAAGCCGTCCGCCTCGCCTTTCATCCGCCTTGCACCCTTCAACACGGCCAGCGCCTGCTCGGCGGAGTCGAAACGGCGATGACCACGCTCGGCTTCGACGTCCGCGTCGCGAGCAACGAAGCGCACCTGTGCTGCGGCTCGGCCGGTACCTACTCCGTGCTGCAGCCCGAGCTCGCCAAGGCGCTGCGCGACCGCAAGCTCGCGAACCTCGACGAGCTGGCGCCGGCGACGATCGTCTCGGCCAACATCGGCTGCATCCAGCACCTGCAGAGCGGCACGACGACGCCGGTCCGGCACTGGGTGGAAGTGCTGGACGACGCGATCGCGCGCTGAGCCCGCGCCCTGGTTGTCGAAATCGCGGCCGGCCGCACGACTAGCATCGGCGACTTTGCCGTTCTGCGGTTTCGATCCCATGACAGCCACGCTCTCCTCGTCGCGCCGCTGGCTCGCCCTCGGCGTGGTGTGCCTCGGCGTCCTCATGGTGGTGCTCGACATCACCATCGTCAACGTCGCGCTGCCATCGATCCAGAGCGACCTCGGTTTCAGCGAGACGACGCTGG
>JBDSLQ010000269.1:0-5377 GCA_039916285.1 Caldimonas sp. | reverse complement strand
CGGCCGTGGCCGATCTCGCGCCGCTTCGGCGAGCCGACGCGGCCGGTCTCGCCGGTCGCGAACGGCGGCATGTTGTAGTGAAGCATGAAGTGCTCGTGGAACTCGCCGGCGAGCGCGTCGATGCGCTGCGAGTCGCGGTCGGTGCCGAGCGTCGCGACGACCAGCGCCTGGGTCTCGCCGCGCGTGAAGATCGCCGAGCCGTGGGTGCGCGGAAGGAGGCCGGTGCGGATCTCGATCGGCCGCACGGTGCGGGTGTCGCGGCCGTCGATACGCGGCTCGCCGGAAAGGATCTGGCTGCGCACGATCTTGGCCTCGATGTCGAACAGGATGTTGTCGACCTTGACCTTGTCGACGGCGGCGCCACCTTCGGACAGCGCAGCCATCGTCGCCGTCGTCACGTCGCGCGTCGCGTGCGTGCGGGCCTGCTTCGAGCGGATCTGGTAGGCATCGCGAAGCTTTTGCTCGGCAAGCCCTCCAACCTGCGCAATGAAAGCGTCGTCCTTGGCCGGCGCCTTCCAGTCCCACATCGGCTTACCGGCGTCGCGGACCAGCTCGTTGATCGCCGCGATCGCGACGTTGCCCTGCTCGTGGCCGAAGACGATGCCGCCGAGCATGATCTCCTCGGTCAGCTGCTTGGCTTCCGACTCGACCATCAGCACCGCCGCCTGCGTGCCGGCGACGATGAGGTCCATCTGCGACTCGGCGATCTGCGCCTTCGACGGGTTGAGCAGGTACTGGCCGTTGACGTAGCCGACGCGCGCAGCGCCGATCGGGCCGTTGAAGGGAATGCCGGAGATCGCCAGCGCCGCGCTCGCGCCGATCAGCGACGGGATGTCGGCGGAGACCTCAGGGTTGAGGGAGAGGACGTGGATGACGACCTGGACCTCGTTGTAGAACCCCTCGGGGAAGAGCGGCCGGAGCGGCCGGTCGATCAGGCGCGAGGTCAGCGTCTCGAGCTCGCTCGGGCGGCCCTCGCGCTTGAAGAAGCTGCCCGGGATCTTGCCGGCGGCGTAGGTCTTCTCGATGTAATCGACGGTCAGCGGGAAGAAGTCCTGGCCCGGCTTGGCGTCCTTCTTGGCGACGACGGTGGCGAGAACGACGGTGTCGTCGATCGAGACGACGACCGCGCCGCCCGACTGGCGGGCGATCTCGCCGGTTTCCATCGTGACCGTCTGCTGGCCCCACTGGAACGTCTTGGTGACCTTGTTGAAGATGCTCATGTTGTCTTGCTCCGATTCGTGACGGGCGCCATTCGGGCGGCGCCGACACCCGGGATCAGGGGCCTGGCGCAATGCCATTCCAAAGCTGCTCGCCCAGGCGCTGGCGAACATCGGTGGAATGACACGGCGACGCCGGATGGCCGCTTTTTCCCACATGCCCGCACGCCACCGGTGAATTCCAGTCGGCCGCGGGCGACGACCATCGCTTACTTGCGAAGGCCGAGCTTCTGGATCAACGCCGTGTAGCGGTCGGCGTCGGTGCTTTTCAGGTACGCCAGCAGGCTCTTGCGGCGGTTGACCATCTTCAGCAGGCCGCGCCGGCCGTGATGATCCTTGAGGTGGGTCTTGAAGTGCGGCGTGAGCTCGTTGATCCGGTCGGTGAGCAAGGCGACTTGCACCTCGGTCGATCCTGTGTCGTTGGCGGCACGGGCGTGCGCCTTGACGATCTCGGCCTTGTGTTCGGTGGTGGCGGGCATCTCGTTTCCTCGTGTGAAACCGAGCGCCGGCATCGAAGCAGTGCTGCGGTTTCGTCTCTGGACATGCGATCGCCGGTGAAACCGACCGGCGTCGTGCTGGCTCGCTGCAAGGCAGCAAGGGCGGAAATTATAGCGCGATGAACGCCGCCAGCCGGTCCACACCTTCGACCAGGCGGCGCGGGTCGTGCGAGGCGAAGCACCAGCGCAGCCAGCCCTCACCCTCGGCGCCGAACGCCGCGCCCGGTGCCAGGCCGACGCCAGCGGCCTCGACCAAGCGCTTTGCGAAGGCAAGCGAATCCTCGCTGCCGGGGGCCTGGAAAAAGGCGTAGAGCCCGCCCTGCGGTGTCGCCACCTCGACCCCGGGCAGCGCAGCGAGGCGCGGCAACAAGGTGTCGCGGCATCCCTGCAGCCGCTCGACCATGCCCGGGACGAAGCTCCTGGCCTGGGCCAGCGCAGCCAGGCCGGCGCGCTGCACGAACACCGGCGCGCACGAGGTGTTGAACTCGATCAGCTTGGCCAGCGCCGGCGCCATGCCGGTGGGCAACACGAGCCAGCCGAGGCGCCAGCCGGTCATCAGGAAGCTCTTCGAGAAGCTGTGCACGACGATCAGGCGATCGTCGGCGCCGGCGATGTCGAGGAAGCTCGGCGCGCAGGCGCCCGCGCCGGCCGCGCCGAAGAAAATCCGCTCGTAAACCTCGTCGGCGACGATCCAGGTCCCGGTCGAGCGGCAGTGGGCGAGCAGCTCTTCCTGTTCGGGGCGCGTCAGCGTCCAGCCGGTCGGGTTGTTGGGCGAATTGACGAGCAGGACGCGGGTGCGCGGCGTGACGACCCTCTTCAGGGCCTCGACGTCGAGGCACCACGCCCCTGCGGGCGAAGGTCGCAGGGCGAAGCGCGTGACGTGGGCGCCGAGGATCGCCGGCTGCGCGGTGAGGTTGGGCCAGACCGGGACGACGGCGACGACTTCGTCACCGGCGCCGACCAGTGCCTGCATCGCCAGCATGAGCGCGCTGACGCCGGACGAGGTAACCGCGACGCGGTCGGCGGCCACTGCGGGATGGAGCGCGCTGGCGTAGGCGGCGATCGCATCACGCAGCTCGGCCAGGCCAAGGTTGTGCGAATAGAAGGTTTCGCCATCTGCGATCGACCGGACAGCGGCATCGCGGATGAACTGCGGCGTCGGCTCGTCGCTTTCACCGAACCAGAAGGCGAGCACATCGCTGCGACCCATCGCGGCGTTGGCGACCTCGCGGATCTTCGAGGCGGGCAGTTCGTCGACGAGCGTTCTCATGGCGGCGAGGAGGGCCTCGAAAAGAAAAAACGCCGCTCCCGATTCACCGGCATGGTCGTGTCGAGGCGCCCCGATACAGCCATTGTAGGAGCCGCCATGTTCGTTCTTCCACTCGCGCGTGGCACTGCCGTCGGCCGCAGCCCTGTGCTTTCCACTTCGTTCGATCGCAACGCCGGGTCGGCGAAGACCGGTACCGCCGTCCGCACCCCCGCGCGGGGCGTGTTCGAGAGCGATGCCCCTACACGCTCTCCTTGGACGTCCGGGCGCGACGCGGGAGGCGCTGAAAGTCTCGGTCCAAAGCCGCCGCTCACGGTGACGACAGTCGAAGTCGACCGGCAAGCGTCGCAGGCAAGGTCGAGAACGAGGTTCTCACCCTTGTCCTCGCCAAGAATCGCAAACGGCGCGACGCAGCTGCAGATCGCCTGAGCCGGCGGGCCGGCCGCCCGGCCGGACGTCGTCAGGCAAAGACGAGCGGCCACCGTGGCCGCACGTCGAATGCATAGTCGGTCGAGATGTCGGCGATGCCACGCTGCCAGCGCATCCCCGCGGCGAGCGCGATCATCGCGCCGTTGTCGGTGCAGAGCGCCAGCTCCGGAAAGTGGACACGGGCGTGGCGCTTTCGGCATTCGAACGTGAGCCGCTCGCGCAAGGCGGCGTTGGCGCCGACACCGCCGGCGACGACGAGACGCTCGCAGCCCGTCGCCGCGAGTGCTGCCATCGACTTGCGCGCCAGCACGTCGACGATCGCCGCCTGCGTCGATGCCGCCAGATCGGCGCGCGCCTGCTCGCAGGACGAGTCGAGACGTGCCGCGTGCGTGCGGACCGCGGTCTTGAGCCCGGCGAACGAGAAGTCGAGCGAATCCCGATTCAGCATCGGCCGCGGCAGCGCGTACGCCGCCGGGTCGCCGAATTCGGCGAGTCGCGCCAGGGCGGGCCCCCCCGGATAACCGAGGCCCAGCAGCTTGGCCGACTTGTCGAACGCCTCGCCGGCGGCGTCGTCGATCGTGTCACCGAGAAGGGCGTAACGGCCGACGTCGGTGACCTCGAGCAGCTGGGTGTGGCCGCCCGATACCAACAGAGCGATGAAGGGGAACGTCGGGGGATCCGAGGTCAGGAAGGGCGAGAGCAGATGGCCTTCGAGGTGGTGGACGCCCACCACCGGACGATCGAGCGCGGCGGCGATCGCACACGCTACGCCAGCGCCGACGAGCAGGGCGCCGGCCAGTCCGGGACCGCGGGTATACGCGAGTACATCGACGTCGGCGAGGTGCAGCCCAGCCGAGGCCAGCACTTGCCGCGTCAGCGGCAGCACGCGCCGGATGTGGTCGCGCGAGGCGAGCTCCGGCACCACGCCGCCGTACTCGGCGTGCATCTCGACCTGGCTGTGCAACGCCTGCGCTACCAGTCCTGGAATGCCGGCGCCGCCCACCCGTACGAGCGCGACGCCGGTTTCGTCGCAGGAGGTCTCGACGCCGACGATGTTCACCGAGGCCAGTCTAGACGCTGGCCGGGTCGGCGGGCGCTCGAGCAAGGTGCTCGCGCGCCCCCCAGCGAGACGGCGCTACTGCCGGCGAGCTTACCAACCGTTGCCGGGACCCTCGACAAGGTCTGACCACCCTGCGCCTGGCCCCATCATTCCGCCGACGACCTGGCGCAACATCTGATCGTCGAGGACGACCATTTCGATGGGCGCTGACGTTCCGCCTTGGAGAGTTGAAGGAACGACTTGGCTTTGCGTTTGCTGCATGATTTGCTCCTGCCTTGCGGGACAATCCGCAACAGGAGCATTGCATCAATCGCGCAAAAAGCGCGGAACTGTCAACTCTGACAGTTGCTATTCGCCTCTGCTTGAGGTACCGGCTTTTGGTTGACCACGATTTCGCGGTCGGCTCAGCGAATCAGGCCGAGTCGCAACGCCTTGAGCACTGCCTGGTGCTTATTGACGCAGTCGAGCTTGTGCGTCGCGTTGTTGACGTGCAGCGCCGCAGTCCGTTCGCTGATGCCGAGCAGGTTGCCGACCTCCCACGCGGTCTTGCCTTCCATCGTCCAGCGCAGCGTCTCGAGCTCCCTCGGAGTCAGGGAAGGCATATCTGGCGAAGCCGGTGGCGGAGTGAGTATGCGCAGGGCTGCGTCCTGCGCATGGACGGCGAAGAGCTGCAGATCGGCAACCATGCGCGTCACCTCGCTGCTGCCGGGAGGAACGGGCTTGTCGCGATCGACACCGAGAAAGAAGTGACGGCCGTCGGGCAGGTGCAACGCCATGGCAATCCCCGACCGATAGCCGAAGCGCGCCTGCGCCTCCCACATCTCGCCCACGCCCTTCTCGGCATAGGTCGACTGGTCCCAGATGATCGGCATGCTCTGCCTCTTGCAGTGCTGCATCACCGGGTCGC
>JBDSLQ010000268.1:0-9203 GCA_039916285.1 Caldimonas sp. | reverse complement strand
GGATCGGCTGCGCCGGCAAGGTGGTCAGCGCGTTCGACATCGCCCGCATGCTCGCGCTCGGCGCCGACTGGTGCAACGCGGCGCGCGGCTTCATGTTCGCGCTCGGCTGCATCCAGGCGCAGACCTGCCACACCGGCGCCTGTCCGACGGGCGTGACCACGCAGGACCCGCAGCGGCAGAAGGCGCTCGACGTCGCCAGCAAGGCCGACCGCGTCCACCACTTCCACCAGAACACGCTGCTCGCGCTGAAGGAGCTGGTGCAGGCCGCCGGCCTGCACGATCCGGCCGAGATCACCGCTTCGCACATCGTCCGGCGCAATTCCGAACAGGGCGTCAAGCTGCTCGCCAACCTGCTGCCCTTCATCGGCCGCGGCGAGCTGCTGCGTGACGAGCTGACGCACCAGGTGTTCAGGACTTACTGGCCGATGGCGAGCGCGTCGAGTTTTGCCGCGGTGCCCGCCGTGGCGAACTCCCCTGCGCTGCCCTCGGTCATCCTGAGCGGGGCGCTGGATCTCGCGCACGCGTCGCGCTGAGCTCCGCTCAGGTGCGTGGCGGCGCAGTGTCGATGAAGCTGTTGCGTGCGTTCAGCTTGTCGGCCAGGCGCGCCAGGCTCGGGTAGTCGCCGCGCCAGCCGATCTGCGGGAAGCGGAAATCGAGGTAGCCGAGCGCGCAGCCCACGGCGACGTCGGCGAGGGTCATGTGGATGCCGGTGCACCACGGCTTGGCCGCGAGCCCGGTGGCCACCGCCTCCAGCGACGCGTTCACCTTCGTCATCTGGCGATCGATCCACGCCTGCGATCGCTGCTCTGGCGCGCGCTCCGCCCAGGTGCCCTCGAGGCGGGCCAGGATCAAGGCGTCGACGATGCCGTCGGCGAGCGCTTCCCAGGTGCGCACCTCGGTGCGCTCGCGGTTCGGCTCGGGGATCAGGCGGGCGAGCGGCGAGCGCGCGTCGAGGTACTCGACGATGACGCGCGAATCGAACACCGCTTCGCCGCCCTCCATCACCAGGCACGGCACCTTGCCGAGCGGGTTCGACGCGAGGATCGCGTCGCTCTCCCAGACGTTTTCCTGGACGAACTGGTAGTCGAGCTTCTTTTCGGCCATAACGATGCGCACCTTGCGCACGTAGGGACTGGTGAGCGAGCCGATGAGTTTCATGGGTCGGCGGGGCCGCTTCCTTGTTCGATGGTGCTACGTTTCGTTTCATTCTAGGGTCAGCGCAGATAATGGCGGGCTCGCCGCAGCCGGCCGCCGTGGCCGGGACGCCGCGCCTGTTGACCACCGCAAGATGCACGCCTCGTCCCTCACCGCGCTGTCGCCCCTCGACGGCCGCTACGCCAAGAAGCTCGACGCCCTCCGGCCGTGGCTGTCGGAGTTCGGCCTCATGCGCTGCCGGGTCCGCGTCGAGGTCGAGTGGTTCATCGCCCTCGCCTCGGCGGGCCTGGCCGAGTTGGCGCCGCCCGGACCGGCGGCGAGGGAGTTCCTGAGCCGGCTGGTCGCCGACTTCTCGATCGCCGACGCCGAAGCGATCAAGGCGATCGAGCGGCGCACCAACCACGACGTCAAGGCGGTCGAGTACTGGCTCGGCGAGCGCTTCGCCGCCGAGCCGTCCCTCGCCGGCGCGACCGGCTTCATCCACTTCGCGTGCACCAGCGAGGACATCAACAACACCAGCCACGCGCTAATGCTCGGCGCGGCGCGGCGCGAGGTCCTGTTGCCGGCCCTCGATGCCCTCGTCGCCCGCCTCGCCGCGCTCGCCAGGGAACACGCCGCGCAGCCGATGCTGGCGCGAACGCACGGCCAGACGGCGACGCCGACGACGCTCGGCAAGGAGATCGGCAACGTCGCGGTGCGCCTGGCGCGGGCGCGCGACGCCATCGCCGCGGTGGCGCTGCGCGCCAAGATGAATGGCGCGGTCGGCAACTACAACGCCCACGTCGCCGCCTGTCCCGAACTCGACTGGCAGGCGTTCGCGCGCCGGGTCGTCGAGGAGCGCCTCGGCCTCGAGTTCAACGCCCACACGACGCAGATCGAGCCGCACGACGCGATGGCCGAGCTGTTCGACGCGATCAAGCGCGCCAACACGATCCTGATCGATTGGGCGCGCGACGCCTGGGGCTACATCAGCCTCGGCTACTTCACGCAGAAGGCGGTCGCCGGCGAGACCGGTTCGAGCACGATGCCGCACAAGGTCAACCCGATCGACTTCGAGAACGCCGAAGGCAATCTCGGCCTGGCCAACGCCCTGTTCGCGCACCTGAGCGAGAAGCTGCCGATCTCGCGCTTCCAGCGCGACCTGACCGACAGCACGGTGCTGCGCAATCTCGGCGTCGCCGTCGGCCACACCGTCCTCGCCTGCGATTCGCTAGCGCGCGGCATGGCCAAGATCGGCGTCGGCACGGCGGCGATCGACGCCGATCTCGACGCCGCCTGGGAAGTCCTCGCCGAGCCGGTGCAGACCGTCATGCGCCGCCACGGCATCGCCGAGCCGTACGAGCAGCTGAAGGCGCTGACCCGCGGCAAGGCGATCACCCGGGACGTGCTGCACGGGTTCATCCGCGGCCTCGCCGTCCCGCCGGCCGAGCGCGATCGACTGCTCGCACTGACGCCTCGTGCCTACGTGGGCCTGGCTGCGGCGCTGGCGCAGAGCGCTGCCGCCGAAGCCGCGGCCGGCGACGAGGAGGGCGGCTCCGCAACGAGGACTCGACGATGAGCTTCGTCGCCGCGCTTGCGCGCGCCGAGCGTGTCAACCGTTCCCTCCTCTGCGTCGGCCTCGATCCCGACCCGGCCCGCTTCCCGGGCGAGATGAAGGGCGACGCCTCGCGCATCTTCGAGTTCTGCGCCGCCATCGTCGATCGCACGAAGGACCTGGTGATCGCGTTCAAGCCGCAGATCGCCTACTTCGCCGCGCACGGCGCCGAAGCGCAGCTCGAGCGGCTGATCGCCTACATCCACGACAGCGCGCCCGACGTGCCGGTGATCCTCGACGCCAAGCGCGGCGACATGGGCTCGACCGCCGAGCAGTACGCGCGCGAGGTGTTCGTCCGCTATCGCGCCGACGCGGTGACGCTGTCGCCGCTGCTCGGCTTCGATTCGATCGAGCCCTACCTGCGCCACGAAGGCAAGGGCGCGATCCTGCTCTGCCGCACCTCCAACCCGGGCGGCGACGACCTGCAGGACCTGCGCCTCGAATCGGGCGAGAAGGTCTACGAGCGCATCGCCCGCCTCGCCGCCGGCCCGTGGAACACCGGCGGCCAGATCGGCCTCGTCGTCGGCGCGACCTACCCGGCCGAGATCGCCCGCGTGCGCGAGATCGCGCCCAAGCTGCCGCTGCTCATTCCCGGCATCGGCGCGCAGGGGGGCGATCCGGCGGCGACCGTACGCGCGGGATGGCGCGGCAGCGCCGAGCGAACGACGGGCCCGATCATCGTCAGCTCCTCGCGCGCCGTCCTCTATGCGGGCAACGGCGCCGACTACGCCGGAGCGTCGCGTCGCGCCGCCCAAGCGGCCCGCAACGAGCTCGCGGCGGCGCTATAGCGTGAGCGGCAGGTCGCGCAGCCGCTTGCCGGTCAGCGCAAAGATCGCGTTGGCAAGCGCCGGGGCTAGCGGCGGCGTGCCGATCTCGCCGACGCCCCCCGGATGGCGCGCGCTGTCGACGAGGTGGGTCTCGATCAGCGGTGACTGCGCCAGGCGAACCACCGGATAGCTCGGGAAGTTGGTCTGCTGGACGACGCCGTCGACGATGTCGATGCGCCCGTCGAGCGCCGCAGACAGCGCGAAGATCACCGCGCCTTCCATCTGCTGCGCGACGATGCCGGGATTGACGACGATGCCGATGTCGGCGGCGCAGACGACGCGGTGCACGCGCAGCCGGCCGCTCTCGATCGATGCCTCGACGACCTGGGCGACGATGCTGCCGAACGATTCGTGCAGGGCGACACCACGCGCGCGCCCTGCCTCGAGCGGCCGTGACCGCCCTTGCCCCGGCCAGCCGGCGCGTTCGGCGGCCAGGCGCAACACCGCGGCGTGGCGCGGCGCTTCCTTCAGCAGGGCCAGGCGATAGTCGACCGGGTCGCGCCCGGCCGCGTGCGCCAGCTCGTCGATGAACGACTCGACGAAGAACGCATTGTGCGAATGGCCCACCGAGCGCCAGAAGCCGATCGGCACGCCGCTCAGCGTCGCGACGTGGGAGATGCGCTGGTGCGCGATGCCGTAGAGCTGGTCGAACAGGCCCTCGCTCGTCGTCTTGTCGGGCGTGTCGACCGGGCCGGCGAGGTACGGGATGCCGCGCTCCATCCAGCGCGGCGTGATCGCGTCGCCGGCGCTGGTGACGCGCAGGGTCCGCGGCAGGCCGTCGGCGCCGAGGCCGGCACGCAGGATCGCGACCGCGGCGGGCCGGTAGAAGTCGTGCGTCATGTCCTCTTCGCGCGACCAGAGGAGCTGCACCGGCCGGCCTCCGCACTCGACCGCGATCCGCACGGCCTGGCCCACGAAGTCGACGTCGAGGCGCCGGCCGAAGCCGCCGCCGAGGTAGGTGACGTGGACGGTGACCGCGTCTTCGTCGACGCCGGCGACTGCGGCGGCCATCGCCCGCGCGAGGCCGGGCACCTGCGTCGGTGCCCACACCTCGACCTTGCCGGCGGCGACGCGGGCCGTGCAGTTGATGGGCTCCATCGCCGCGTGCGCGAGGTAGGGCGCGCGATACATCTGCTCGACGTGGCGCGCCGCGTTCGCGTCGGCATCGGCGAGCTCGCCCCGGCTGTGAAAGGCAAAGCCGCCATCGGCCGCAGCCGCGGCCCGTGCGCGCTCTTCCAGGTGCGCCATGACCCGGCGCGTGTCGAGGCCGCCGGCCGGGCGCTGCTGCCAATCGACCTTGATCGCGGCGGCGCCGCGCTGCGCATGCCACCAGGTCCGGCCGACGACGGCGAGCGCCGCCGTCGATCCGCCGTAAGGGCCGAGGCGAACGACGCGCTCGACGCCGGCCAGCGCCAGCGCCGGCGCGACATCCACCGCGCCCGGGCTGCCGCCGAGCATCGGGCAATGGCGGATCGCCGCGAACAGCAACCCGGGCGGTCGGACGTCGATGCCGAATCTCGCCGAGCCGTCGCTCTTGGCGGCGGCGTCGATGCGCGGCGCGGCGGTGCCGATCAGCTTCCAGTCCTCGCGCCGCTTCAGGCGCACCTCGCCGGTCGGCGTCGCCGCGGCCATGCGCGCAAGCTCGCCGTAGTGCGCCGAGTTGCCGGCAGGATGGCTGACGACACCCTCGCGCACGACGAGCTCGCCGGCGGGCTGCTTCCAGGCGATCGATGCGGCGCCGACGAGCCGCGCCCGCGCGGTCGCGGCGGCAAGGCGCAGCACGTCCCAGCCGTCGGCTACGCTCGACGAGCCCCCGGTGACATTGATGCCGAGCTCGCGCGCGACCTTGGCGACGACCCACTGACCGGCCTTGGCCGGCGTCGTCTCCTTGCCCGGCTCGGTCTCGCGCGGATGAAAGAACGGCAGCCCGGTGACCATCGTCGCGACGTTGCCGTAGAGCCGGTCGGCGCCGGCCGGGACGAGGCGAACGCCTGTCAGCGGCACGTCGAGCTCTTCGGCGACGAGCATGGCGAGCGCGGTGTGCGTGCCCTGGCCCATCTCGCTGCGATTCATCGCCAGCATGACGGCGCCGTCGGCGCCGATCTTGATCCAGCCGTTGAGGCTCACCTCGCCCGCCGCGACCGGCAAAGCGTCGACCGCGCCGAGGCGATCGCGCGGCGGCAGCAGGCCCCAGCCGACGACCAGCGCGCCGGCCGCGCCGAGGCCGGTGACGAGCAGGGCTCGGCGCCTCATCCCATCTCCGCCGCGGCGGAGCGGATCGCGGTTCGCAGGCGGGGATAGGTGCCGCAGCGGCAGACGTTGGCGATCGCGGCGTCGATGTCGGCGTCGCTCGGCCGGCGCTTCTTCGCCAGCAGCGCGGCAGCGGCCATCAGGATGCCGCTCTGGCAATAGCCGCACTGCGGCACCTGGTGGACGACCCACGCGCGCTGCAACGGATGCGGCGCTTCGGGGCTGCCGAGCGCTTCGATGGTGACGACGCGGCGGCCCTTCAGCGCGCCGATCGGAACGACGCACGAGCGCGCCGCCTCGCCGTCGATATGGACCGTGCACGCGCCGCAGGCGGCGACGCCGCAACCGAACTTGGTGCCGGTCAGGTTGAGCAGATCGCGCAGGGCCCAGAGCAGCGGCAGCGCCGGGTCGGCCAGATCGTCGGGGAGAGGGCGCGCCGTGCCGTTGACCAGGATCTCCATCGCTCGTTCGCAGGACAGGGGAAGGCGATTGTGGCGGCTTGGAGTCAGCCGCCGCGAAGGCGCCCGGCCGGGGATCGATCTCGGCCAGAATCGAGCCCGGCGCTCTTTTTCGGGGCGTCGCTGCCTGCCGGAAAGCCGAAATGCCTCGAATGATTCGATCGATCTGCGCGGCGGCAATCGCCGCCGGCGCCCTGTCGTGCAGCGCCGCCGCGCTGGCGCAAACCGCCGTGCTCTACGGCCTGCTCGATGCTTCGGCGAGCCGCGTCAAGCCGGTCGGTATCGACACCCGTTCGCTGCAGCTCGACAACGGCAACATGACGCGAAGTTTCCTCGGCGTGCGCGGCAGCGAGGACCTCGGCGGCGGGCTGCGCGCGGTCTTTCGCGTCGAGTCGTACCTGCGCCCCGACGTCGGTGCGGCCGGCCGCTTCGACGGCGACGCCTTCTGGGGGCGCGAGGCGAGCGTCGGCCTGTCGGGCTCGTTCGGGACGAGCGTTCTCGGCCGCACACCCTCACCGCTCTGGCTGTCGACGATCGCCTTCAATCCTTTCGGCGAATCGATCGGTTTCTCGCCGGCGGTGCGCCAGTATTTCGGCGGCACCGTGCTCGGCGACTCGCGCTGGAACAACGGCATCTGGTACACCAACAATGCGCGCGACTCGCTGCGCGTCGTTTTTTCCGCCAACGCCGACGAGACGACGCCGGTCGATTCGAACGGGCACAACCTGGGCCTCAGCCTCTCCTACATCACCGGGCCGTTCGCTGCGACGGTCGTCGCCGAGAGCATCCGAAACAGCGCCCAGCCGCTCCCCGCCGGCTTCCAGCGCCAGATCGTGCTGCAGGCCGGCGCAACGTACGACTTCCAGTTCATCCGCCTCTACGGCCTGGTCGGCCGGGTCAAGACGGTAGCCAGCGTCGACGCGCGCAGCGTGTCCTTCCAGCTCGGAGCCGCCGTGCCGATCGGCAGCAGCGTCATCCTCGTCGCTTACGGCCGTGCCCACGATACCTCGCCGCTGAAGGCGACCACCGACCGCACCGCGTCGATCGGCTACGACTACTTCCTGTCGAAGAGCACCGACATCTACATCGCGGCGATGTACGAGAAGCTGAGCTTCGTCTCGTCCGGCAGCGCCGTCGCCGGCGGGCTGCGGGTCCGCTTTTGATGTGCGGTGCCGCAGTTCTCTGCCCGATGGCACGCTGTTCGCCACCACGGCGCTGGCCCTCGCCGCTCTGATCGGAGCCGACGCGGCGGCGCAGACCTCGGGTGGCGCGCAATGCGCTTCGCGCAGCCCGGCCGCGGCCGAGGCTGTCAAGCGCCGCACCAGCGTCGCCCTTTACTACGAGCTCAAGCTCGCGCGTTTGGGCGGCCGCGTCTACGAGTGGCGCGCGAACGACGCGCCCCGCCTGGTGATGAACGACGCAGCCCATGTCGCCGTGGACGCCGGGCATGGCTACGCGATCGACGCGGCCAACCGCGTCCTGCGCTGGGACGCGGGATCCGGCAAGACCGAGCCGATGCTCGGGGATGCAGCGTTCCTCGCTGCTGGCGACACCGGCATGCTGGCGATCCGTTGCGATGGCAGCCTGTGGCAGCGCAAGGCCGATGCGCGCAACTGGCAGCGCATCGCGGACGCCGCGATCCATGCCTGGGTCGGCGACAGTTCCGACTACTACGTCGATCCGCAGGGCCGCCTCTATGCGACGGGCGAGGCGCATCGCGGCCAGTACGGCAACGGTCGGCTCGATGACGCCGGCGGCTGGGTCGCCGTCGCCGAGGACGTTTCCGCGGTCTACGCGCACACCGGGCACGCCGTGCATCTGCGCCGGGACGGCACGGTGCTGGGCACGGGCGGCAACCGTTTCGGTCCCTTGGGCGCGCACGGCTACGGCGACAAGGCCGCACGCTGGGGCGTGATCTTCGAGGGCGCCGTCCAGCTCGCCACCGGCAGCAGGCACACGATGGCGATCCGACCCGACGGCAGCCTGTGGAGCTGGGGTTCGACCGACGGCTTGCAGCCGAAACGCGTGCTTGCCGATGCAGTCGCCGTCGCCGGCGGAGAACATGAGACGCTGGCGATCACGAGCAACGGATCGCTCTGGAGCTGGCGGGTCGGCGGGTCGCCGAAGAAAGTCCAACTGCCCGCGCAATGAGAGCCGTGCGGGCGCACGCCGATCGTGTCTCTCAGTCGAAGATCACCTCGGCGCGCACCACCCCGGCGCGCTCGGCGCGGGCCGAGAGTGCGAGCCGAGTTCCCCGGGGCGCGCGCACGACCCACTCGCCGACGGCCCGGTCGGCGGTGATCTCGCGGGTCGGCAGGAAGGCGTTGAGCGAGCTCTTCGGGGCGTGCCCTTCGAGCTGCGGCCCTTCCATGCGCGGCTTGCCGCTGACGAGCGAGACCGAGCGATCGTTCTCGGGCAGGTGGATCTCGAACATCACGCCGCGCACCGTTTTTCGCGTCAGCGCCCGCTTGGTCACGTAGGCCGGCAGCCAGCCGCTGTTGGCGACGGCGATGCGAACGCGCCAGGTGTCGCCGCCGAGCGCGCGCACCTCGGTGCGCAGCAGCTCGAGCCGGGGCAGCGAGAGCGCGATCGTCGTCATCCACTTCGGGAACCTCGCCGCCTCGCGCTCGCGCAGGTGCGGCGGCGGATTGCGCCAGTAGTTCATCTTGTCCCAGCCGCCGATCTCGACGGCGCCGAGCTGCGGATGCAGGAACGGCTTCCAGTCGACGTGCGCCTTCCCGCCACAGCACTCGTCGCTCCACTTGATGAGCTTCAGGTCGTCCTCGACCGGATGCTCGCGGTACCA
Organism: Caldimonas sp.; assembly: GCA_039916285.1. GTDB lineage: Bacteria > Pseudomonadota > Gammaproteobacteria > Burkholderiales > Burkholderiaceae_C > Schlegelella_A. The sequence goes on along the minus strand of JBDSLQ010000268.1, from coordinate 113 downwards.
GTCGATCCACTTGTAGTCGGCGATGCCGGCTTCCTTGTTCGGCGCCCAGATCTCGACCACCCAGAACAGCGCGCCGAGGTGCTCGTATACCCAGTCCTGGGTGCCGCTGATGA
>JBDSLQ010000267.1:0-4072 GCA_039916285.1 Caldimonas sp. | reverse complement strand
CGTCGGTGGTGACGAGATGCAGCTTGTCGGCGGCGGCGAGCATCACGCGCTCCCGCACCAGCGCCTCGAGGGACAGGCGCTTCATTTCGGGGGTATCGAACACCTTCGGGTCCAGGCCGGGCATCTGTCGCTGCGCCCGATCGAGTTGCTCGCGCTGCGCCAGCTCCCATTCGCCCTGGCTGATATTCTGACCCGACACCTTGGCGACGGTGCGCTGTTCGTTGCCGGAGAAACGGGAGTAGCCCTGGACGCCGAAGAACACGAACGACGGGAAGATCAGCAGGACCAGAATGAACTGCAGCGCGCGGGTATGGCGGCGGAAGAAATCAAACATCGAGAACTCGCCCTGGTGGTAAGCGTCCGTGGCCGATCGGGGTGGTCGCGCAGCGCCGCCGCCGACCGGCAAGGCCCAAATGCAACAAAGGCGAACCGAAGTTCGCCTTTGGACTGGTCGTTGGGATCGATTCTAGCCGACCGCGCAGCGCGACACGCCGGCCCCGGTTCGATTCCGTTGGTGGGTGCTGAGGGGTTCGAACCCCCGACCTACGCCTTGTAAGGGCGCCGCTCTACCAGCTGAGCTAAGCACCCGCGCCGCGCCGGCGCTCGCTCAGTTGAGCGCGTCCTTGAGCGCCTTGCCGGCGCGAAACTTGGGGACTTTCGCCGCCTTGATCTTGATCGCCGCGCCGGTGCGCGGGTTGCGGCCGCTGCGTGCGGCGCGCTTGCCGACGCTGAAGGTTCCGAAGCCGACCAGCGACACCGCGTTGTTCTTCTTCAGGCTTGTCTTGACGCCACCGATCATGGCCTCGAGAGCGCGCGACGCTGCTGCCTTCGAAATGTCCGCCTGCCTGGCGATGTGCTCGATCAATTCGGATTTGTTCACAAAAGGTTCCCCCTCAGGAAGCTGTCTCGGGTGATTTGGGTGTGCGTCGCGCGGCGGCAGCAGGTGCTCGTCGGGGCGAAACGATTACAGCGTTGCGAATCTGCAGTGTCAAGCAGGGTTGGCGATTCTATTTGCGCGCCGGCACCGGAAATCCTTCGCCGCTCGTGCAATACACGCTTGACAGCGCGCCCTAGCGCGAGGCAGCGCCGGCCGAGGAGAGCGCGTCGGCGACGGCGCGGCCGAGATCGGCGGTGCTCGCCTTGCCGCCGAGGTCGCGCGTTCGCGGGCCGCCGCCGCCCGGATCGAGGACGGCCTCGATCGCGGTGATGATCGCGTCGTGCGCGTCGCGGTGACCGAGGAAATCGAGCATCAGCGCGGCGGTCCAGATCTGGCCGATCGGATTGGCGATGCCCTGCCCGGCGATGTCGGGCGCGGAACCGTGCACCGGCTCGAACAGCGATGGGTGCTTGCGCGTCGGATCGATGTTCGCCGAGGGCGCGATGCCGATCGTGCCGGCGCAGGCCGGGCCGAGGTCGCTCAGGATGTCGCCGAACAGGTTGCTGGCGACGACCACGTCGAAGATCTGCGGCCGCTGCACGAAGTGCGCCGTCAGGATGTCGATGTGAAAGCGGTCGACCCGCACGTCGGGAAAGCGCTTGGCCATCGCCTCGACGCGCTCGTCCCAGTACGGCATCGTGATCGCGATGCCGTTCGACTTGGTTGCCGACGTGAGATGCTTCTTCGGCCGCGACTGCGCCAGCGTGAAGGCGTATTCGAGGATCCGGTCGATGCCGAAGCGCGACATCACGGTTTCCTGGACGACGACCTCGCGCTCGGTGCCCTCGAACATCCGCCCGCCGATGCTCGAGTACTCACCCTCCGTGTTCTCGCGCACGATCATCATGTCGATGTCGCCCGGCGCCAGGTCGGCGAGCGGCGAGCGGACGCCGGGCATCAGGCGCGCCGGGCGCAGGTTGACGTAGAGGTCGAAGTCGCGCCTGAACTTGATCAGCGATCCCCAGAGCGACACGTGGTCGGGGATCTTGGCCGGCCAGCCGACGGCACCGAAGAAGATCGCGGCGTGGCCGCCGATCTTCTCCTTCCAATCGTCGGGCATCATGCTGCCGTGGCGCTCGTAGTAGTTCCACGAGGCGAAGTCGAAGTGGTCGATGGCCAGACCGATGCCGAACCTTCTCGCGGCGGCCTCGAGCACGCGCAGACCTTCGGGCAGCGTTTCGGTGCCGATGCCGTCGCCGGCGATGGCGGCGATGCGATGCGTCTTCGTCATGTCGTCTTCTCCTTCGGTTCGTCGACCGGCCGCACGACCAGGGCCACGCCGATCACGGTCAATGCCACGCCGGCCATCATGAGCAGCGTCAGCGATTCGCCGAACAGTGCCCACGCCATCAGCGCGGTGCAGGGGGGCACCAGGTAAAGCAGGCTGGTCACGGCCGTCGCTTTGCCGCGCTGGATCAGAAGGTACAGCAAAGAGCTTCCGCCCAGGGTGAGCACGCCGACCGACCACGCCATGGCCAAGACGAGGTTGAGGTGCCAGTCCATCGCCTCGCTCTCGAGCAGCGCGAGCGGCAGGCAGACGACGACGGCCGCGACCATCTGCACCGTGCTGGCTGTGCGCACGTCGCACGGCGCCACGAAGCGCTTCTGGTAGAGCGTGCCGATCGTGATCCCGAGCAGGGCCACCACCGCCATCGTCAGGTTCGCCGCAGTCACTTCGCCGCCGAGCTTCCTCCAGACGACCAGGCCGATGCCGAGGAAGCCGATGACGAGGCCGAGCCATTGGCGCGGCACGACGCCCGCCGCGCCGCGCGCCTCGACGCTGCGGGTCAGCCAGAGGGCGGTGAGGACCGGCTGGAGGCCGACCAGGAGCGCGGCGGTGCCGGCGCCCAGCCCGGCCTTCACGGCGGCCCACACGCCGCCGAGGTACGCCGCCTGCATCAGCACGCCGGTGACCGCCAGATGGAACCACTGCCAACGCTCTTTCGGCCATTGGGCGTCGGCGATGGCGATCCAGACGACGAAGCACGCCGCCGAAAGTGCGAAGCGCAGCGTCAGGAAGCCGAACGGCGGCGCGTGAGGCATCGCCAGGCGCGCGACGACGAAGCCGGTCGACCAGATGACGACGAACAACCACGGCATCGCCCGTACCAGGCCGGCACGTTCAGCGGACACGGGCGCGAATTTCCGGCAGGGCCTTCTGCAGGTAATAGACCATCGACCAGATCGTCAGCACCGCCGAGACGATGATGAGAACGGTGCCCCAGAGCCGGGTGTCGATCAGCCCGAACAGGGTGCCGTGGTAGAGCAGGAACGGGATCGCGATCATCTGCACGACCGTTTTCACCTTGCCCAGCATGTGGACGGCAACGCTGCGCGACGCGCCGATCTGCGCCATCCATTCGCGCAGCGCCGAGATCGCGATCTCGCGTCCGATGATGACCAAGGCGATGAAGGCGTGCAGCCGGCCGAGGTGGACGAGGACCAGCAGCGCGGCGGTGACCAGGAATTTGTCGGCGACCGGGTCGAGGAAGGCACCGAACGACGACGTCATGTGGAGCTTTCGCGCCAGCCAGCCATCGGCCCAGTCGGTCAGCGCGAAGAGAACGAACAAGGCAGTGCCGACGACGTTCTGGGTCGCGGCAGGCAGATCCATGTAGTAGACGCCGACGACGAGCGGAATCGCGACGATGCGCGCCCAGGTCAATAGCGTCGGCAGGTTGAAGAACATCGCGAGATTGTGCCGAACCCCACTCGATCGGGTTCGGCGACCCGCTCGTTTCAGCGGTCGAGAGTGCGTGGCTTGAACTTGCGGTCGTCGTCGAAAAGGAAAGTCTCGACGAACTTCCAGGGCCGTGGCAGGCGCGACACGTCACCGTACGGAGCGGCGCGCCGGACCGCGTCGACGGCGATCTTCAGCGTGTCCTTGGCCTGGCGCGGCTCGCGCAGGATCTCGATGCGGCGCACGCTGCCATCGCCGTTCAGCTCGATCTCGAGCACCGGGATCGCGAGTAGCGGCTCAGGAACTTTGCCCATGTAGGTAATCTCCGGGTTGGCGGCGACAGTCGTTCCGCGGCCTGTTGGCGCACCTCGACCCAGCTGCGCCCGGCCTTCGGCGCTGTCAGCGCAGGCCGCGCTCCGCCCGCCGGAGCGGCCACGACCGGTGGCGCAGCGGCG
>JBDSLQ010000266.1:0-7451 GCA_039916285.1 Caldimonas sp. | reverse complement strand
GTCGCACCTTGTGGGACGAGTTCTTCAGCAACAACGACTGGCCGATGGCGTGCGCCGTCGCCGTGACGATGGTGCTGCTGGTCATCGTTCCGCTCGCCGTCTTCAGCCGCTACCAGGCCGAGGCCGCGCAACGCGCCGCCTGACGGTCATGCGCGCCACCGCCTTCAACCGATCGTTTGCGCGCTGCTGGCTCGCGCTCGGCTACGCCTTCCTGTACGTGCCGATCGTCGCCCTGGTGGTCTATTCGTTCAACGATTCGCCGGTGGCCAACGTCTGGCGCGGCTTCACGCTGCAGTGGTACGCGAAGCTCGTCGACGATCGCGAGCTGCTCGCCGGCCTGGCGCTCTCGCTGAAGGTCGCTTTCGCGACCGCCTGCGCCTCGGTCGTCCTCGGCACGCTCGCGGCGTTCGCGCTTGTACGCTATCGACGCTTCTTCGGCAGCACGCTCTTCGCCGGCATGGTCGCGGCGCCGCTGGTGATGCCCGAGGTGATCATCGGCCTGTCGCTGCTCCTGATGCTGGTGGCCGTGCAGCGCGCGACCGAAGCGGCCTTTGGCGTTGGCTTCCCCGAGCGCGGCATGCTGACGATCTGGCTCGGCCACCTGCTGCTCGGCATGGCGTACGCGACCGTCGTCGTCCGCGCCCGCTTGCAGACGCTCAACCCGCAACTCGAGGAGGCCGCGCTCGACCTCGGCGCCCGCCCGTGGCAGGTGTTCTGGATGGTGACGCTGCCGATGATCGGTCAGGCCCTGCTGTCGGCGTTCCTGCTCACCTTCACGCTCTCTCTCGATGACGTCGTGCTCTCGGCGTTCCTCTCCGGCCCCGGGTCGACGACGATGCCGCTGGTGATCTTCTCGCGCGCCCGCCTCGGCCTCGACCCGAGCGTCAACGCGGTGGCGACGATCATCATCGCCGTCGTTGCCGTCGGCGTCGTCGTCGCCAGCTTCGTCATCGCCCGCAACGAAAGACGCCGCGCGCTCGACACCGCTACCGCCGGGCGGCCGGCAACCGAATGAACACCTCGCCCGCACGCACCAGCCTCGCCTACCTCTGCCTCGCCGCGGCGATGGCTATCGTCGGCGCCTATGTTGGTTTCTCGAAGGCGCTGGTCATCGTCTTTCCGGTCTTCCTGCTCGCCGGCATGCGCTTCGCGATCGCAGCAATCGCGATGGCGCCGTGGCTGCGCCGTCCGCCGAACGAAGCCCCACTCAACCGGCGCAGCCATCGCCTGCTGTTCCTCGAATCGTTCTTCGGCAACTTCCTGTTCTCGATCTGCATGCTCTACGGCATCCGCCAAAGCACGGCGCTGGCCGCCGGCGTGATCATGGCGGCGCTGCCTGCGGTCGTCGCCCTGCTTTCGTGGGGGCTGCTGAAGGAGCGCGTCGGCGTTCGCGTCGCCGCCGGCATCGCCTGCGCGATCGCCGGCATCGCCCTGGTCGCTTTCGCGCGCGATGCCGACGGCGAGCCGGCGAGCGGCTCGCTCGCCGGCATCGCCCTTCTGGTCGGCGCAGTGACGTGCGAGGCGCTGTACGTCGTCATCGGCAAGAAGCTTTCGGCGTCGATGGGGCCGAAGCGGATCAGCGCCCTCATCAACCTCTGGGGCCTGGTCCTGGTCGCGCCGTTCGCGATCTGGCAGCTGCGCGGCTTCTCGCCGTCGTTCATCCCGGAATCGTCGTGGTGGCTGCTCCTCGCCTACTCGATCGCGGCGAGCGTCGTCACGGTGTGGCTGTGGATGACGGGCCTCAAGCACGTGCCGGCGTCTTCGGCCGGCATCTTCACCGTCTTCCTTCCGATCAGCGCCGCGGCGGTCGGAGCGTATTTCTATGGCGAGGAGTTCACCGCGGCGCAGGCGGGCGCGTTCGCGCTGGCGCTCGTCGGTGTCGTGCTCGCCGCCTGGCCGTCGAGGCGGCCCGTGCCCACGACGGCGCTGCCGAGCACCTGACGCGCCAGACGCGACACCGTCGCCGGCGCCTCGCGCTTGAGGCGCGCATCCGACCATACCTGGCGCCAGCGGCGCGCGCCTGGCTGGCCGTTGCGAAGGCCGAGAATGTGGCGCGAGGCGTGCGACCACGGCTCGCCGACAGAGACGAGGCGCGACATGTAGTCGACCATCGCTTCCTCGATGGTGTCGCGGGTGGAGGGCGGGGGCACCGCGGCGAAGAAGCGCGCGTCCCATTCGGCGAGGTCCCACGGCTGGTGGTAGGCGGCGCGACCGACCATCACGCCGTCGACGGTGCCGAGATGCGACTCGATTTCCTCGTTGCAGCGAACGCCGCCGTTGAGGACGAAGAGCAGCGCCGGAAAGTCCCTCTTCAGCATCGCCACGACCTCGTGCCGCAGCGGCGGCAGCTCGCGGTTCTCCTTCGGGCTGATGCCGTGCAGCCAGGCGTTGCGGGCGTGGACGATGAACACCTCGCAGCCGCCTGCGGCGACGCTGCCGACGAAGTCGCGAACGAAGGCGTAGCTCTCGAAGCGATCGATTCCGATCCGGTGCTTGACCGTGACCGGGATCGCCACCGCCTCGCGCATCGCGCGCACGCAGTCGGCGACGAGCGCCGGCTCGGCCATCAGGCAGGCGCCGAATGCGCCGCGCTGGACGCGTTCGCTCGGGCAACCGCAGTTGAGGTTGATTTCGGCATAGCCCCGACGCTCGCCGAGGCGGGCGCACGAGGCAAGATCGCGCGGGTCGCTGCCGCCGAGCTGCAGCGCCACCGGCTGCTCGACGGGATCGAAGTCGAGATGGCGTGCAGCGTCGCCGTGCAGCAGCGCGCCGGTCGTCACCATCTCGGTATACAGGCGCGCGTGGGAAGAGAGTAGACGATGGAAGTATCGACAGTGCCTGTCGGTCCAGTCCATCATCGGCGCTACGCATAAACGCCATGCGCTCAGTGATTGATTTGGAGAGATGCCTGCCAATCCAGTTGTAATCAGAACAGGGCCGTGTGCAAAGAAAGTGCACACATGGTGCACACAAGGGAAATTCTTCGTGTGCGATTCGGGTACGTCCGGTCGCACACGAACTGAACACTGTGCCCACATTGTCCCAGTTGCCCTCAGGACAGTGGCGTGCCCAGGTCCGGCGCCACGGCGCCCATCGCGGCGCCATCTTCATCGAGGCGAAACTCGCGAAGTTTGGCCTGACGCCGATCGATCGACTTCGTGTCGCGCCAGAGAGTCCCGCGCCAAAGGGTTCCGGCGCGCCGTTCCTTCCGTAGATGTAGATCTTGAGCAAAACGGCGGGGTGGTAGGACGGTCGACCCGTCTCGGCTGGCTCGGCTCCCTCGTCGCGGCTGTCGCTGCCGACGGCAAGGTCAGGGCGCAGGAGTTCTGGACGCTGTGAAGATGCGGGTCACTTACCCACGAAGAGCTTGTCCCACAGCTGCTGCCACTTGTCGTTCTCGTCGAGAACAACCGCCGGGTCCGACATGACGTAGACGAGGCTGCTCGTGTCGCTCTTGACGGTGCGGCTCGACGGCGACCGGCCCATCCCGGAAAGCATCTCCTGCGCCTCGGGCGACAGCATGAAGTCGGCGAACAGCAGCGCCGCGTGAGGATGCGGCGCGAAGCGGGCGACGCCGATTCCCTGCGGCCGCGCGATCACCGGCTCGACCGGCGCCCAGTCAATCGGCGCACCGCGCTTCTTGAACGACTGCACGTTCGCGTGGTAGGCCGTCAGGCCGACCTCGACCTCGCCCGAGGCGATCAGCTGCGCCAGCAGCACGTGGCCCTTCCTCAGGCTCGGCCGCGTTTCGCCGAGCTTGTTGAAGAACGCCATGCCGCGCGTGTTGCCCCAGGCCTTGACGACGCCGCCCATCCATTCGGCGTCGGTGGCTTCGAGAGCGATGCGACCCTTCCACTTCGGATCGAGAAAGCCTTCGTAGGTCTTGGGCAGGTCGGCCGCCTTCACCTTGGCGGTGTTGTAGGCGACGACGAAGAAGTTGAGACGGTCGGGCACCCACAGGCCGTGCTTGGGAATCACGTGCGCCGGCAGATCGGCGAAGTAGGGGCTGTAGAACTCACCCAACACCTGCTCGCGCGCCAGCGACTCCATCTCGGGCCCGTTGGTCTCGATCACGTCGACCGCGTTGCGCTTGGCGCGCGCCTCCGAAACGACGCGCTGGACGACCCCGTCGCTGAGGCCGCGCCACATCTGCACCTTGATGCCGTGCTTCTTCTCGAAGGCCTCGACAAGCGGCGCCGCCTCGGTCGGCGCAAGCGAGGTGTAGACCGAGACGCTGCCCTCCTGCCGGGCGCGCTCGATGAGCCGGGCTTCGCGATCGGCGCCCCGGTACATGAAGACCGCCTGGTTGGGCGCAGGAGCTCCTGCCGGTGCCTGGGCAAGGACGTCGCCGCCGAAGGCAATGATGGTCGCTGCAAGGAGGCACCGCACTCTCGTTGTGAACCTCGATGCAGACATGACGAACGTCTCCTTGCCGGTGCAAAAAGTGTATGTTCAAATCGACACCGGTTCAAATGAAAGAACAATGTTCCGTATAAAGGAACATAACGGTGCGGCCCCCACGTGCCCTCCCCGCCTCGAAGGACGCCATGCCCCACGACAAGGACCAGACCCACTGGCACGAGCCCACCGGCAACAAGAAGGCCGGTTTTGGCGAGTTCAGGAAGCAGCCGACCCCGTACGACGCTTTCATGGAAGGCGAAGGCATTCCGGTGTTTCGCGACATCGGCATCAGCAAGGTCCAGAACCTGCCGCTCGTGCCGTGGAAGCGCACCGGCGGCAAGGGCCACTTCATCCAGCTCTACGGGACCGAGACGAAGTGGGGCTGCTACGTCGTCGAGGTGCCACCGCAGGGCGCGCTGCATCCGCAAAAGCACATGTACGAGGAGATCTACCTCGTCGTCGAGGGTCGCGGCACGACCGAGGTCTGGCAGGAGGGAGACACCAAGCGCCATGTCTTCGAGTGGCAGAAGGGCTCGATGTTCTCGATCCCGCTGAACGCCTGGTTCCGGATCGTCAACGCGACCTCGGGCGGCGCGCTGCTGCTCGCCGGCAACACGGCGCCGAACGTCCTCAACCAGCTCAACAACGTCGATGCGGTGTTCGCCAATCCGTTCGACTTCCGCGACCGCTTCAACGGCGCCGACGACTTCTTCAAGCCGAAGGACGACATCGAGCCCGACCCGGTGCGCGGCCTGGCGATGCGCCGCACCAACTTCATTCCCGACGTCGTCGACTGCGACCTGCCTCTGGACAATCGCCGCTCGCTCGGCTGGCGTCGCGTCGAGCCGTTCATGACCGGCAACTGCTTCTACTTCTGGATCGGCCAGCACGAGAACGGCCGCTACTCGAAGGCGCACGCGCACACCTCCGCGGCGATCCTGATCTGCCTGAAGGGCAAGGGCTACACCTATTCCTGGCCCGAGCGGCTCGGCGAGCGGCCCTGGGAGAGCGGTCATGCCGATCAGGTGCGCCGCCTCGACTACGAGCCAGTCGGCATGGTCACGGCGGCGCCCGGCGGGGCGCGCTGGTATCACCAGCATTTCAGCGTCGCGCACGAGCCGTTCCGCCTGACCGCCTGGTTCGGCCCGCACAACCCGGGCCGCGACCCCGGCGCGCCCGGCGACAAGCACACCGACTACACCGCGATCGACGTCAACGAGGGCGGCACCGCGATCCCGTACTGGATGGAAGACCCTTACATCCGGCGCGAGTACGAGGCGACGCTCGCCGCCAACGGCGTGGCGAACCGCATGGACCCGGCATGGTACGAGCGGCCGAGCGGCGCCTCGAAAGGCGAGGTCGTGCCGTCGCGGCCGGAAGCCGGCGTGTCATGACCGAGGCCGGCGGCCGCGTCTTCTTCAGCAACGTCCGGCGCAGCCTCGAGTTCGAAGACGAGATCCGGCTCGTCAGCATCGGCGTCGACATCGGCTCGTCGACGTCGCACCTGGTCTTCTCGCGCCTGTTGCTCGAACGCCTGGACAACCGCTACGTCGTCGCCGAACGGGTCGTGCTACACGAATCCGAAGTGATGCTCACCCCCTACGAGGACGATCAGTCGATCGACGCGGTGGCCCTGCGCGCCTTCATCGATCGCCAGTACGCGCTGGCGCGGCTGACGCCGGCGCAGATCGACAGCGGCGCCCTAATCCTGACCGGGGTCGCCGTGCGGCGCCGCAATGCACGCGCGATCGCCGACGTGTTCGCCGCCGAGGCCGGCAGGTTCGTCGCCGTCAGCGCCGGCGACGCCCTCGAGACGACGCTCGCCGCGTTCGGCTCCGGCGCCGCCGCCCGCTCGATCCGCGAAGGCGCTCGCGTCATGAATGTCGACATCGGCGGCGGCACCTCGAAGATCGCGCTCTGCGCCGGCGGCGCGGTCGTCGACCTGACCGCCCTCGACGTCGGCGCGCGCATCGTCGCCTTCGACGGCGCAGGACGCGTGGCGCGCGTCGAGGCCGCCGGCCGGCGCCTGGCAGAAGCCGTCGGCCTTGCCTTGACGGTCGGCGAGGTGGCCGACCCGGCCGGCGTCGAGCGCCTCGTCGAGTGCATGGCCGATCGGCTGTTCGAAGCGCTGCAGGGCGGCGCCGCAGTGAGCGCGGCGACAGCCGCGCTGCTGCGTCTCGAGCCGCTCGGCGCGGCGCAGCAGACCGGCGCGGTGCCGCCGTCCAGCGCAACCCCGTCGATCGAGTCGATACAGCCGCCGCGCGCCACTCCGCAGCCGCCCGACGTCGTCTCGTTTTCCGGCGGCGTATCCGAGTACATCCACGGCCGCGAGACGCGCAGCCACGGCGACCTCGGCCAGGCCCTCGCCCGCGCCATCCTCGAACGCGTGCGGGCGTGGGGGCCACGCATCGAGCTGGCTGACCACGGCATCCGCGCCACCGTCGTCGGCGCCTCGCAGTACACGATCCAGGTCAGCGGCAGCACCATCTTCGTCGAGCCGCAGGCGACACTGCCGCTGCGCAACCTGCCCGTCATCGCCCCGGCCCTGCCCTTGCAGGGCGAGGCGCTCGACGTCGACGCCATCGCCACTGCCGTGCACCGGGCGCTGCGGCGCATGGACCTGCACACCGGCGCGCAGGCGGTCGCGCTGTGCTACCGCTGGCAGGGGTCGGCGACGTACGCGAGGCTCGATGCGTTCTGCCGCGCCGTCGCCGCCGGCCTGCGCGCGACGCTCGATGGCGGCCATCCCCTGGTGCTGGTCGGCGACGGCGATGTCGGCGGCCTGGTCGGAATCCATGCCCACAGCGAACTGCGCCTGGCCAGCCCGATCGTCTCGATCGACGGCATCGTCCTCGACGATTTCGACTTCATCGACATCGGCGCCCTGCTCGACACCTCGGGCGCGGTGCCGGTCGTCATCAAGTCGCTCGTCTTTCCGCAGAGCGCCGCCCTCGGCCGCACCGAGGTGCGCGGCCGGCGCGATCTGGCGACTGTCTGAAGCAAACACTGCCGCATCGATGGACGCGCGTCCTTTGCACCCCTGGCAGGTC
>JBDSLQ010000265.1:0-3124 GCA_039916285.1 Caldimonas sp. | reverse complement strand
GGCGCGAGGTACTGGCCGATCGTCAGCATGTCGATGCCGTGCGCGCGCATGTCGCGCATCACCTGCAGGATCTCCTCGTCGGTCTCGCCGAGGCCGACCATCACGCCGCTCTTGGTCGGCACATGCGGCGCGAATTCCTTGAAGCGCTTCAGCAGGTTCAGCGAGTACGCGTAGTCGGAGCCGGGTCGCGCCTGCTTGTACAGGCGCGGCGTGGTCTCGAGGTTGTGATTCATCACGTCGGGCGGCGCGGCCTTCAGGATCTCGAGCGCGCGGTCCACGCGACCGCGGAAGTCGGGTGTGAGGATCTCGATCTGCGTCGCTGGCGACAGCTCGCGCACCTTGCGGATACACGCGACGAAGTGGCCCGCGCCGCCGTCGCGCAGGTCGTCGCGATCGACGCTGGTGATCACGACGTACTTCAGCCCGAGCGCGGCGATCGTCTTGGCAAGGTTGATCGGCTCGTCGGCGTCGAGCGGGTCGGGCCGGCCGTGGCCGACGTCGCAGAACGGGCAGCGCCGCGTGCACTTGTCGCCCATGATCATGAACGTCGCCGTGCCCTTGCCGAAGCACTCACCGATGTTCGGGCACGACGCTTCCTCGCACACCGTGTGCAGCTTGTGCTCGCGCAGGATCTGCTTGATCTCGTAGAAGCGCGTGCTCGGCGAGCCCGCCTTGACGCGAATCCAGTCGGGCTTCTTCAGGACCTCGCCGACGGGCACGATGCGGATCGGAATGCGCGACGTCTTCGCCTCGGCCTTCTGCTTGATCGTCGCGTCGTAGCCGGGCGAGGGGGTCATCGAGGGCTCAGGTAGGCGGCAAGCTTTTCGCCGAGGGTGGCCGCCACCTCGTCCCAGGTGGCGTGAACGCCGATTGTAGAAAGATCGACGGTTTTGAGCCCGGCATGACCGCACGGGTTGATCCGCTCGAAGGGCCTCAGGTCCATCGCGACATTGAGGGCGACGCCGTGATAAGCGCGATGGCGGCTCACCTTGACGCCGATCGCGGCGATCTTGGCGAGCCCGGCGAAGCGGTCGCCGCTGTCGACCGGCGGCGCGAGAACGGCGTGATCGAACGGTGCGTCGAGGCGGACGTAGACGCCTGGCTCGCCGCGCACGCGGTGACCGCTGACGCCGCGCACCTCCAGCGTCTTCAGCAGCGCCTGCTCGAGCCGGAACACGTACTCCTTGACATAGATGCCGAGCCGGCGCAGGTCGACGAGCGGATAGGCGACGACCTGGCCCGGGCCGTGGTACGTGACCTGGCCGCCGCGATCGGTGCGGACGACCGGCACCGAACCGGCGTCGAGCACGTGCTCATCCTTGCCGGCGATGCCCTGCGTGAACACCGGCGCGTGCTCGCAAATCCAGAGCTCGTCGGTAGTCGCCTCGCTGCGCGCTGCCGTGAAGGCGCGCATCGCCTCGAGCGTGAGGTCGTAGGCGACCGGGCCGAGGCGCTTGACGATCACCGCGGCCTCACCCCGGCGACGGCCTCAGAGCACGACCTTGACCATCGGATGCGTCGACAGCGTCCGATACAGCTCGTCGAGCTGCGCCCGGCTGGTGGCGTTGACGGTGATCGTCACGCCCAGGTACTTCGCGCCGCTGCTCGGCCTCAGCTCGATCGTCGCCGCGTCGAACGACGGGTCGAAGCGGCGCGCGATTTCGGTCACGGCGTGAACGAAGCCGTCGACGTTGGCGCCCATCACCTTGATCGGAAAGCGCGACGGGTACTCGATGAGCGACTGCTCGGCAGGGATGTCTTGCATCGGCGGGTTCATGCCGCCTCAATTGGGGGCGGCGCGGTCGACGGCAAGTCGCCCGTCACTCCATGCAGGTCGGCTGCGGTGTCGCCGTGATCCGAATCAGCGTGTTGCCGCTGCCGCCGAACACGTTGCCACCGGTATAGGTGAGGCACCCTTCGCCCCGGTAGAGCACCTAGAGGCGCTGCGCGTCGCTGCCGAAGTAGAACGGGATCCAGCGCTTGCCGGTTTCGTGGCGGCTCATGTTGTCGGGGCCGCCGATCAGCGCCGTGACTTCTTCCATCTGCATGCCGATCTGCAGCTTGGCAAACTTGCCGTTTTGCGCCGGCGTGCCGACGATCTGTCCGTCGAACGTGCCGTCGCGCGACTTGACGACGCGGGTGGCGCCATACGGGCTGGCGGCCGGCTGGGCCGGTTGCGGCTGGGGTGCGGCTGCAGGTGCCGGTGGCGAAGAGCCGACCTGGCTGTTGCCGGAGGAAGGCTTCGCGCAGGCGGCGATCAATGCGCAGGTGGCGACGAGAGCGAGCGAGGAAGCTGCCTTCATGGAGTGCTCCGGAAACGGGGAGTGGAAGGAGCGGCGATTTTGGCCTAAGGCGCGGGTCTCGCCAGCCCAGCCCGGCGAGCCGGGGACGCGCGCCCCCGCCCCAGGCGCTTTGTCAGATCGCCTGGGTCAGCTTGGCGCGCTGGTAGGCCTCGTACAGACGCGCGTACACGGGCCCGGGCTTGCCGCGCAACGCGCCATGGCCCACGCCTTCGCCATCGAGCGTCGTCACCGGCAGGATCTCCTTGGTCGCAGAACTGAGCAGGATCTCGTCGGCCGAGGCGACGTCGGCCTCGGCGATTGGCTTCAGGTTGTAGGCGATGCCGCACTCCTCGCACAGCTCCTTGATCAGCTCGTAGCGGATCCCCTCGAGCACGTGCTCGCTCTTCGGCGGCCCCAGCAATGCGCCCTCGTGGACGACCCAGACGTTCGACGCCGCCGCTTCGGTCAGGTAGCCGGCGCGGAACATGATGGTCTCGACCGCGTCGCGGTCGGCCGACATCTGCCGCGCCAGCACGTTGCCGAGCAGCGAGATGCTCTTGATGTCGCCGCGCTCCCAGCGGAAGTCGCGCGCGCTGATGCAGGCGACGCCGCGATGGCGTTGCTCGCCGGAAACGGGCTTCATCGCGTTCACCATCACGAAGACGGTCGGCTCGACCCCTGCCGGCATGACATGGTCGCGCGCCGCAACGCCGCGCGTCACCTGGATGTAGACGAGCTGGTCGGTGGTGCCGCCGCGATCGGCGAAGGCGGCGATGAGCTTGCGGCAGCGCTCGAGCCACTGGTCGCGGCTGAGCGGATTCGTCATTCGCAGCTTGGCCAGG
>JBDSLQ010000264.1:0-4148 GCA_039916285.1 Caldimonas sp. | reverse complement strand
CCAGCCGGCGACGACGTTGCCGGCGAGCATGAGATAAGGCACCGAGCCGGCGAAGACGGCGTTCGGATTGCCCTTGCTCTGGGTGACGACGAAGTCGACGACCTGCTCGAACGCCTCGCGAGCAGCGCCGAGCCGCTTCTTCATCGATCGCGCGGCGTCGCTCTTGCCGGCGCCGAGGTCGACCTCCGTCTCGGCGACCTGGGCGGCGATTCCCTTGGCGACCCGACCGCCGTCGCGCGCGGTCTTGCGGCCGACCAGGTCGTTGGCCTGGATCGCCGTCGTCCCCTCGTAGATCGTCAGGATGCGCGCGTCGCGCAGGTACTGGGCGGCACCGGTCTCCTCGATGAAGCCCATGCCACCGTGCACCTGCACGCCGAGGCTGGCGACCTCGATGCTCATCTCCGTGCTGTAGCCCTTCACGAGCGGCACCAGGAACTCGTAGAAGGCCTGGTTCTGCTTGCGCGCCTCCGGATCGGGGTCGTGGTGGGCGGCGTCGAAGGCCGCCGCGGCAACGATCGCCATCGCCCGGCAGCCCTCGGTGTAGGCGCGCATCGTCATCAGCATCCGGCGCACGTCGGGGTGATGGATGATGGTCGCGCTGCCGGCGACCGAGCCGTCGACCGGCCGCGACTGGACGCGCTCCTTCGCGAACGCCGCCGCCTTCTGGTAGGCCCGGTCGGCGACGGCGATGCCCTGCACGCCGACCGCGTAGCGCGCCGCGTTCATCATGATGAACATGTATTCGAGGCCGCGGTTCTCCGCGCCGATCAGCGTGCCGATCGCGCCGGGCACGGTCTGGCCCGCGCCTTGGGCGGCGGCGACGCCACGGTCGCCGAATTGCAGCACCGCCGTCGGACTCGCCTTGATGCCGAGCTTGTGCTCGATGCTCACGCACCAGGCGTCGTTGCGTGCACCGAGCGAGCCGTCGGGATTGACCAGGAACTTCGGCACGATGAACAGGCTGATGCCCTTCACGCCCTCGGGCGCGCCGACCACGCGCGCGAGCACGAGGTGGACGATGTTCTCGGCCATGTCGTGCTCGCCGAAGGTGATGAATATCTTGGTGCCGAAGAGCCTGTAGCGGCCGTCGCCGAGCGGCTCGGCGCGGGTGCGGACGAGCGCGAGGTCGGAGCCCGCCTGCGGCTCGGTGAGATTCATCGTGCCGGTCCACTCGCCCGAGATCATCTTCGGGATGAAGCGCTCCTGCTGCTCGCGCGTGCCGGCCGTGAGCAGCGCCTCGATCGCGCCATCGGTGAGCAGCGGGCAGAGCGCGAAGCTCAGGTTGGCGCTGTTGATCATCTCGATGCAGGCCGCGCCGATCGTCTTCGGCAGGCCCTGGCCGCCGAAATCGGCGGGATGCTGCAAGCCTTGCCAGCCGCCTTCGCCAAACTGTCGAAACGCCTCTTTGAAGCCCGGCGTCGTCGTCACCACGCCGTCCTTCCAGGTCGAGGGATGAACGTCGCCTTCGCGGTTGAGCGGCGCGAGCACCTCGCCGCTGAAGCGCGCGCACTCTTCGAGGACGGCCTGCGCGGTGTCGAGGCCGGCGTCGCCGTAGCCGGGAAGGCGCGCGACCGCTTCGAGGTCGGCGAGCTCCTTCATGCAGAACAGCATGTCGTTGACGGGTGCGACGTAGCTCATGGCTCACCTCTGGCGTTGCGCGCGGGCAGCTTCTCCCGCACCGAGAAAAGTCCGTCGCCCGATCGATCGGCCAACGGGCCGGGCCGCGACGCCGGCATCTCGGAAGCTGTGGAGCTCCTCAGAGCGCGGCAACGAGCTCGGGGACGGCAGTGAACAGGTCCTGGACCAGTCCGTAGTCGGCGACGCTGAAGATCGGCGCCTCCTCGTCCTTGTTGATGGCAACGATGACTTTCGAGTCCTTCATGCCGGCCAGGTGCTGGATTGCACCGCTGATGCCGATCGCCACGTAAAGCTGCGGCGCGACGATCTTGCCGGTCTGGCCGACCTGCCAGTCGTTGGGCGCGTAGCCGGCGTCGACGGCGGCGCGGCTCGCGCCGAGCGCGGCGCCGAGCTTGTCGGCGAGCGGCGTCAGGACTTCGTTGAACTTGTCGTTCGAGCCGAGCGCGCGGCCGCCTGAGACGATGATCTTTGCGGAGGTGAGCTCGGGGCGATCGTTCCTGGCGATCTCGGCACCGACGAAGCTGGTCTTGCCGGAGTCTCCGACCGGCTGCACCTTCTCGACCGTCGCCGAGCCGCCGGTCGCAGGCGCCGGGTCGAAGCCCGTCGTCCGCACCGTGATCACTTTCAGCGCATCGAGGCTCTGCACGGTGGCGATCGCGTTGCCGGCATAGATCGGTCGCTCGAAGGTGTCGGGCGAGATCACCTTGGTGATGTCGGAGATCTGGCCGACATCGAGCTTGGCGGCGACGCGCGGCGAGATGTTCTTGCCCGACGCGGTCGCCGCGAACAGGAAGTGGCTGTAGCCGCCGGAAAGCTCGAGCACCTGCGCGGCGACGTTTTCGGCCAGGCCATGGGCGAAGATGTCGGCGTCGGCGTGGAGCACCTTGGCGACGCCGTCGATCGCCGCTGCCGCGGTGGCGGCCCCCGACGACCCCGATCCGGCGATGAGGACGTGGACGGTGCCGCCGAGCTGCTTGGCCGCCGTGACGGTGTTGAGTGTCGCCGGGCGAACGCCGGCATTGTCGTGCTCGGCGATCACGAGTACGTTGATCTCTGCCATGTCAGATCACCTTCGCTTCGGTCTTGAGCTTGGCGACGAGCACGCCCACGTCGGCCACCTTGACGCCCGCACCGCGTTTCGGCGGCTCGCTCACCTTGAGCATCTTCAAGTGCGACTTGACGTCGACGCCGAGCTCAGCTGGCTTGAGGATGTCCATCTGCTTCTTCTTGGCCTTCATGATGTTGGGCAGCGTCACGTAGCGCGGCTCGTTCAGGCGCAAGTCGGTCGTGATGACCGCGGGCAGCTTGACCCTGAGCGTCTCGAGCCCGCCGTCGACCTCGCGCGTGACGCTGGCGAAGCCGTCGGCCACCTCGACCTTCGACGCGAACGTCGCCTGCGGCAGGTCGGCGAGCGCCGCGAGCATCTGACCGGTCTGGTTGCAGTCGTCGTCGATCGCCTGCTTGCCGAGGATGACGAGGCCCGGCTGTTCCTTGTCGACCAGGGCCTTCAGCAATTTGGCCACCGCGAGCGGCTGCAGCTCGTCTTCGCACTGGACCAGGATCGCGCGGTCGGCTCCGATCGCCATCGCGGTTCGAAGCGTCTCCTGGCATTGCTGGACGCCACACGAGACCGCGATCACCTCCGTCGCGACACCCTTCTCCTTGAGCCGCACCGCCTCTTCGACGGCGATCTCGTCGAAGGGGTTCATGCTCATCTTGACGTTGGCGATGTCGACGCCGCTGCCGTCGGATTTGACGCGTACCTTGACGTTGTAGTCGACGACGCGTTTGACGGGGACAATGATTTTCATCGAGCAGCTCCAGCCCAGGATCGGTACGCGATCAATCGAACGATCGTGCTATTTTAGCTGGCGCACGCAGGGTCTGGTCGGCAGGCCCAAGCGGCCGCGCTCGCAACCGGCATCGGGCCTGCCGGCGCTTTGTCGTCAGGGGGCGGAGGCGGGAGTCGCCGGCCGCGAAGGCAGGCGGTCGTCGCAGAAGAACTGCACTTGGGCGGTCTGCACGCTGAACAGGTGCCAGCCCGTCGACTGGCCGATGTTGATCACGGCGCGCTTGCCCTGCGCCTCGCAGAAAGCGTTTGCGCGCGCGATACCGCGGGTCTTGATCTCGGCGTCGCTCGGCGTTCCGCCGCCGACGTCGGTTCGCACGCGATAGGTCGTCGCGCCCGTCTTGACGACCTCGGAAGGCGTCGAGCAGGCGGCCAGCGCAAGGACCACGCACGCGATCAAGGCTCTCATGTGTTTCCCATCGGTGACGCTGTAGCTCCGCTGCAACCTGGTATGAGCATCCGCACCATGACTCTATAGGTGAATCGGCGTTGAAACGAGTCGCCGCTCCGTGCGCTTGTGCACGCGTGCGTTCAGTTACTACGCAGCGATTACGCGCCCCTATGATCCGCGCCACCCTGCCCGGGTGACGGAATAGGTAGACGTAGCGCGCTTAAAACGCGTCGCCGAAAAGGCGTGTGGGTTCGAATCCCGCCCTGGGCA